>DASYZW010000741.1:0-5213 GCA_035945915.1 Verrucomicrobiia bacterium
TCACAAAGATCACAAATGGTAAAAATGCGCTTTTGACCGTGGGTGGACACAAATCGACTGGACTCCCGCCCGCGTAAATCGCAACGGCAGGTGGCGCTGCCACTCGTAAATCGTAAATTGCTCCCCATGGCATTCATGGCACTCCCGTCGCTCTCGGCACTCCCGGCGCTCACGTCGCTCATGTTCACTGCTCTCCCTCCCGCCCCCCCTGTTAAACCCAGCCCCTTTTTTCCCTCGCCAAAAATTCTTGTTGACACGCAACTAAAAGGTTGCATATTAGTGGGCGTATGGTTGCTGATGAAGACAAAGTGTTTAAAGCCCTGGCCGATCCCAGCCGCAGGCAGTTGCTCGACCGGCTGCGCGAGACCGGCGGCCTGACTCTGAACGATCTGTGCCAGGGACATGACATGAGCCGTCAGGCGGTAACCAAACATCTCGTTTTGCTGGAGACGGCGAACCTCGTCGTCTCGGTGAAGCGGGGGCGCGAGAAACTGCATTATCTCAACCCGGTGCCAATTAACGAAATCTACATGCGTTGGATCGGAAAGTTCGAGCGGAAGCAGGTTCAAGCGCTCTTTAACCTGAAACAAGCATTGAAAGAGAAAGAATGATTATGAATAAACCTGAATTAGTCTACACAACCTATATCCGAACCACGCCCGAAAAAGTGTGGAACGCCATCACCAATCCCGAATTCACCCGCCAGTATTGGGGCGGCAACGAGAACGTTTCCGATTGGAGACCCGGCTCGAAATGGGTGCATGTCACCGGCGACCAGGAGCGCGCCATCCGAATGACGGGCAAAGTGTTGGAAAGTGTGCCGCCGAAACGCCTGGTGCTGTCCTGGGCCGACCCGGCCAACGAAGCCGACGTTTCCCGCGTCACTTTTGAGATCGAGCCCATGGACGACGAAGTGCGGCTCAATGTCATCCACGGTGACTTCAAGCCGGGTTCGGACATGGTGAACCGGGTTTCGGGCGGCTGGCCGCGGGTGCTTTCCAGCTTGAAATCGTTCCTTGAAACCGGCGAGGGCCTTGGCGTTGCGAACTGCGGATCAAAGCACGCCGCGGCGGGCGCCCATGCCTGAACCAACTGTCATTGATCAAGGAGATTAAAATATGAAAAAATCATCCTCCGGACACACGGTCGTGTCACAGGAAAAATGGATTGCGGCCCGGAAAAAACTGCTGGAAGCCGAGAAAGCGCTCACGCGGCGCAGCGACGAGGTCGCAAAGCAACGGCAGGAACTGCCCTGGGTCCGCATCGACAAGGAATATCGGTTCGAGACCGACGAGGGCAACGTGTCTTTCGCCGACCTCTTCAAGGGCCGCTCCCAACTCCTCATCTACCACTTCATGTTCGGGCCGGACTATACGGCGGGATGTCCCTCCTGCTCCACCATCGCGGACGGGTTCAATGGTTTCGAGGTCCATCTGGCGAATCATGATGTCACACTGGCGGCGGTGTCGCGGGCGCCGTTTGCCAAGCTGAAAGCGTACAAACAACGGATGGGATGGAGTTTTCCGTGGGCGTCCTCGTTCAACTCGGACTTTAACTTCGACTTCAACGTCTCGACCACCGGGGAGCAGCATCGCCAGGGGAGCACGGAATACAACTACGAGCGCAGTCGCCGGCCGTTCGACGACGCCTCGGCCCCCGAGATCGTAGTTCAGTTCGCGGCGGCGTGCGGCACGAAGCCAACCACCTACCTGCTTGACCTGCCGGGGATGAGCGCGTTCGCGCTTGAGGACGGCGTGATCTACCACACCTATTCCACCTATGCCCGCGGGCTGGACGGACTTTGGGGCATGTACCAGTGGCTAGACCGCGCCCCCAAAGGGCGCAACGAGGAGACGGGGCCCTGGTGGCGCCGCCGCGACGAGTACGGGTCAAGCGCGCCAAAAGCCGGCTCATGCTGTCACGCGGGAGAGGCGAAAAAATGAAGCCTTGTTGCCGCCGTCAGATTGCGACCGGGACTGGCGAGAACGCGCTCCGGCCCGCGCCACCCTGGCGGCGGGCCGGGGATCTCGCCCGATGGATCATTCCCGGCGCCACCTTGGTTTTGCTCCCCAAATGTCCCATTTGTTTGGCGGCGTATGTAGCGCTTTTTAGCGGCGTTGGCATCACCGTTGCGCGCGCATCCAGCCTTCGGACGCTGATACAGACTTTATGCATCGCCGCGTTGTTTTGGGCGGGGGTGAAATGTCTGACCAAACGGCGTTCAACAGGAGGAAAAACCGAGAGGACAGAGGATTTAACCGCATAGATCGCAAAGACCACAAATGGGCACAGATGGAAATGGTAGGGTGGCCTGCCCTTCGTAGCTTCCGAGCGAAGGAGGGTGCTGCCCCGCCGCCCTGACTAAACGGCATTTCTGCCTTCTTTATCGCGCCAACGGCACAACCGGAAAATTGATCGCTTCAACTCCCGACCTGGCCCTATTGTTCCCCCTGGCACTCATGGCACCCTTGGCATACACGTCACTCATGGCACTGACCAGAGCCACGGCTTTCCCAAGGGCTGCACGTTTAAGATGTCTGTTTAACTGGCAAAAGATTCGTTCCGGCGAGGCATGGTCTTAGATTTGAATATCACACGAAGGCCGCGATTATGTCGAGTGGGCGGGCGGCCAATCCAATTTCGCGAGCTCAACTTCGGAGATGTGGCCATGTAGCGCTAACGCGTTCTCGAACTCACGTTTTAGCCAAGCGTAACCGAAAGCGGAAAGTCTCACATGTGGCTGCTCTCGGATTGCTTTGCGGGGGTCCTGGTTGCCGACACCAGCGGCAGCATTTTCTCGCGTACTCGCGAAAGAGTCCGAGCCAAGGTCGGCCATCAGCCGGTAAAGCGAAATAGCATTAGCGAGCGTCCCTGCGATAAACTCTGGATGATGCACGCGAATATAGTGCGGCCAATCTCCCTTCCAATCTCGACGCTGCTTGTCCGACACCGTTGCGTCGTCCAGCCCTTCCCGGTAGTGCTTTGCTATTGCTCGCCCATAAATTAAAATATCACGCGGATTGCGAGCGAGCCGGCCTATGAACATTACGTCTCCATCCTGAACCTGCCGGGGGCGCTTGTTCTTCGGATACGAGCAAGCCCAATGGGACCCCGACCTGTCAACCTCCTCAAAAATTTTTGTCGCGGGCGTCGCTCTTTCATCCTTACCAAAAAACTTAACGAAAGCCTGGCTGCTAAAATCGGCGACGGGCGATACGTCACTAGTCGGCGGATCGAAGCCCAGGTCGGTACCTTCGTCCGGGAGCTTTTCGCGAGTCACGATTCCACCCCCTTGCGTTTGCCATTTTTCAACCCGTGGCTCCCAGTTCTTTAATCGTGCCTCGGTCAAAATTTCTCCGGCCTTCGGCCACAGTCGGTCAAAATAATTTCGGCAATTCTGAACGGCTTGTGTTTCCGCAGCCGAAAAACCGAATTCATGGTTTCGCTGGAGGGCTGCTCCGGTAAGATTTGCAGATGTTAAAACAGCGCGGGACCGGCCGAAAAGATAAAGCTTCGCGTGAAGATTGCGAACCCCCTTAATCTGCCCGCCGCACTCGAGCACCAAACGCAAAGCGGAAAGGTCGCTGACGCCCAAACAAAAACCATCAAGGTTAAAACGTGTGAGCACTTGAATTACGCTAGGGCGGCCAGATCGCAAGAGACGATCGATCGGATTTCGTTTGATGAACGGACAGATGATGCGCAACTCGGAATGATCGTTAGCAGCGGCCTGATCGAGCACCGCACCCCAGTCGCGATCTATTAGTTCGAATTGCTGCTGCCTGTTTATTGTTGGATTTGTGGTCATTTAATCTGCGATCTATTTTTTGATCTCGAGTTGGGTTTATCCAATTTTCTCCATCGTTTGACCTTTAGTATGCGTCCAAGCCGAATGGCGTAGCAATTCCTGCCGAGTCTCTTGATCCGACGCAGCCCCCGATATTCAACCAGCATTTCCGGCGCGTTTGTGGCATAGCCATTGCGAAATAAAATGACATCGTACTTCCGGGCTTCAAGGCGAGTTTTCCAATATGGGCTTTGCTGCCGGTATTCTGTTCGCTTTGTTCCGTTGGCAATCGCGACAAAAAATTCGCGGTGCAGGTTAAGGTGTAAGATGTTCATATATGGTCTGGTGCGGATTCAGAAGCGAATTTGCAGGTGTCTGTATCATTTCTACTAAAACCGTTTTTACCGTGCTTGCAGCATAATTTCAACAAATCGCTTTATGACTTTTATGACCCCGCTTTTGACACACGGCAAAAAAAAATATAATCTCAATCAATGGCGAAGCATATTCATCCCCTTGCAGAAGTTTTTGGATTCACCGCCGCTGACATGAGCGCAACGGCGGACCGCCATCGCACGAAGCGTCTCTGCCCGTTCAACAATAAAGTTCCTAACTGCACGAAGGATAAAGCGCAGTATCCGCTCGGTGTTTGTAGCATATTTGATGAAGAAGAAGTGGTGATCACTTGCCCGATCCGCTTTCGTCAAGAATGGATTATTGCCGATGATGCGGCAGAGTTTTTCTTTCCAAAAGGTGCGACCTGGACGACGCTGACGGAAGTTCGTTTGAAAGACGCTAACGGCCAATCCGCTGGCAACATTGACATCGTTTTATGCGCATATGACAAATCGGGAAAGGTTTATGACTTCGGAGCGCTGGAAGTGCAGGCCGTCTATATTTCCGGCAACGTCCGAAATCCGTTCGAGCATTACATGGAATCTCCTCAAAAAAACTCGAAAATGGATTGGACGAAAAAACCGAACTACCCCAATCCAGATTATCTCTCTTCTTCCCGTAAACGGCTGGCTCCTCAACTGATTTTCAAAGGTGGAATCATCAATGCTTGGAGAAAGAAGTCCGCTGTGGCTCTAAACAAAGGATTTTTTGACACGCTGCCTAATTTGCCGCAGGTTCCCGCGGAGAAAGCAGACATTGCCTGGATGATCTACGACTTGAGACCGCCGGCGAAAGACGGTGACCAATACGAACTGTTCCGTGATCAGACTGTCTATACGAATTTTGAACCGGCCCTGGACCAGATAACGAAATCCCGACCAGGAAAAATGGAGGACTTCATTTCTCATTTGCAGGAAAAAGTGGATGAAAAACTCGAAAATCCTCCCGTAAACCAAACAATCGAAGATCCGTTTTAGCAAGATGAAGGCCTCGCAGACGTTTCTACTCCTTGAAATTGAAGAGCGGGACA
>DASYZW010000742.1:0-1512 GCA_035945915.1 Verrucomicrobiia bacterium
GTTTATCGGTGACACAAATGATTCCAAAATTGCAGCATCTCAGCAAACCACCAGCGAGCATAGATGAACTTGCCAGTCGTTCATTACCGGAATTGCGATACTTTGTTGATGAATTCGAGGAACCGCCAAAGTGAGTCACCCCGTTGCGCCAGACCCTCCCTGGCCCCATTTCCCACCCCACCACTGTATCAACCCATCTCAAACGCAGGAACGCAATGCCAGACTACCCAAATCCCCGTTCAGGCGGTTGTTCTACTGTGTTCTACTTTTTGTTCTGGTACCGCGGTGGTTTTGACCTGTTCTCCGGTTAAATCGCCCGAACGGATGACGGGAGCTCTAAAGCAATCGCTTGTTTGCAAAAGCCTTCCCTGAATGCGATTTCAAGTATAGTTCGAATTGGCGGGCCTTATGTTCGTTTTTGAAGGCGCAATAGAATTCAATTTGCCAAGGGATGTATTTCGCCGTATGCGGGCTGTCGCCGCGGTTATGTGCGCGGAATCGCTGCTTAAGGTCCTCGGTAAAGCCGATATAGGTTTGACCGGGATGACTTTCACTCCTGAGGATGTAAACATAAAACATGCCCCGTGCTCCGTTTCGCTTTGCTCAACTACGCAGGGCACGCTTCGCCTCCGTCATCTTAAAAGTTTCAGCGTTCGGTCGGAAAGCGTTTCCGTGTCCCAGCCACGCGTAGCCGTCAGGCGAAGCGTGGTGCGCGCGGCGGGAGTTGAACCCACAACCTTTGGCTCCGGAGGCCAACGCTCTATCCAGTTGAGCTACGCGCGCACAACATCCGCCAGAATAATTGAATTCCAAGGCAGGCACAATTGCTAAAAATGGATCGCCGGGACGAAAACAGGACCAAATTTTACGGTCAAAAATGGTCCGCAAATGCTGGTGTACAATCGATTTGCCGGTTCTGATGTTTCAAATCGTCCCGACGCCCGGGAAAACGGATTGCCAGCGGCGGGGGGAATCGGCCATGGTTTTGTTCTATAAATGGACTGCGACAAATCTTTGGTATGAATCGGCTTCGGGTTTTGGGTGTTGGTTTGGCGTGCGCGATATTTCTTTTGGTCGCCGGCTCCCGACCGGCCGAGGTCACCATCGCGCAGATTAGCGATACGCACCTGGGCGAAAGGCACTCGCCACACGCGGCCGAATGTTTGCGCGAGGCAGTTCAAATGATCAACGCGCGCCACCCGGATGCCGTCATCGTGTCCGGCGACATCGGCGAGAGTTATGAGGAGCGGGAACGGGCAAGGGCGATCCTGAAGGCCCTGACGGTTCCAGTCTATTTTGTTCCGGGCAATCATGACATCAAGGATACGAACAGTCTGGCCCGATATCGGCGGCAGTTCGGCCCGGACTATTACAGTTTTCGGGTTAAAAATGTCGAGGTATTGGCGCTGGATTCACAATTACTCGGCAACTACGCGCAATTTAATTCGATGACGACTCAGCCGCTGTCGCCGGGCATGGCGGAAGAGTCCCAAAACATGTTGAACTGGCTTG
>DASYZW010000743.1:0-4467 GCA_035945915.1 Verrucomicrobiia bacterium
AGGCCCGCGAGTGATGCCGGCTTTTGGAAAAAAGCTGTCCGACGCGGAAATTGACGCGCTGGCGGCATATGTAAGACACTTCAAACAAACCACTAAGCCATGACCACTTCTTTTTTTGTTTTTTCACTTGTCACCCGGCGCATCCAGTATTAAGAATCAACACAGAAATTAGAAAGCTTTAAGACTTTAACATAGGGAAATCATGAGCGCGCAAAAACCAACCAAAACGGAAAAGGCAAAACAATTGCGTGACGTCAGGCATCGGCTCCAATGGACACAGCAACAGATGGCCGAGGCCCTGGGCCTGGATGCGTCGTATTTGTCGCAATTGGAAAACGGCCGGCGGAAACTGGATGATTGGTATTTGAAGAAAGCGGGTGAATTTGAAAAGGGCAAAAGCGCTTCGATTTACGACGAGTCCACGCCCGAAGCGTATTCCATGCAGACCTCAGCGGAGTCGTGCATTGCTTATTTAACGAGGTTTCTGGCCACGTGCAAGGAACCGGCGCATGTGGTTTGGACTTTTGTGGAGCTGCAGCAGCGTTTTCCGCTGGAAAAATGGACTGCGCCCGAATCGGAAGTCAGTTCAACGCAGCCTTCCGTCGCGGCAGACAAGGCGCCGAAGCAGGTTTTGGCTTCTGACCGCGACCGTCCGAAGCCATAATAATTGCGCTGATCCGCAATTGTTTGGCCCATCGCTTCAGCTTTTGGGCTACTTCAAACCGTTTGGCCGCCGGCCACAACGCCGCGATTTCCTCGAGTTCCGGCTCCAGCCTTACCCGGCAGATTTTTTTATCTGATTTTTCCGTTTTCATACCGCTCCCAGTTTCGCCGGGAGGGTTGGACATTGGCTGTCCATGTGAATAACTTTTTGGGGGAGGAAAGAAACGTCGGAACGCCGCCGTTACCGGAGGACTTTCTCCAATTTTCCAAGATTGACCGGCTCGGTATTGATTGCCAATAGCTGTTGATGGACCACCTGCTGGTAATGCTGAAACAGCTTTTCGAGCTCCTTGGGTTCAGACTGCGTGCGGTCACGCAGGCACAGGAGAGCGGCGTTGATCATGGCTTGTTGTTGAAGAACGGTTGACCTCAGTTCTTCGACGCGGGCATGGACCTTTTCGACAACGTCCAGGATTGCTTCTATGTCCGTTTTCACCTTATGGTCTGCACTCTATGGTAGTTTCTAATTGCACGCAAGCGGCGCAATGACCGAAACCGCAAGCGGATTTAAATTTCAAATACTCATGTTTTATTTGTAAATATAAATCGCGCAAAATGATGACTATTCAAATAAATTGAAACTCCGATGCTCTAAATTTGTTGCGCATGAAATGTTTAATTATCGGTTGCGGCTACGTGGGGACGCCTCTTGGCGCCGAATTGGTCCGGCTTGGCCACGAGGTCTATGGCTTGCGCCGTGACGCCTCCGCGAGCCAGGAAATGACCGCTGCCGGCATTCGGCCGCTCTTTGCCGATATCACAAAACCGGAAACACTCTCGCCGCTGCCGCGCCAATTCGATTGGGTGGTTCAGTGCGTCGCCGCCGGGCGTGATGCCGAAAATTACCGTCGCATTTACCTCGAGGGAACCCGCCGCGTGCTGGAATGGTTGTCCGCCACCCCGCCGCAAAGGTATCTTTACACCAGCAGCACGAGCGTTTACGGCCAAACTGATGGTTCCGTCGTCAAAGAATCCAGTCCCGCGGAACCTTTGGCGGAAACTTCGAAAGTCCTGGTTGAAACGGAGAAGGCAATCCTGGAGGCGTTTCAACGCGACAAGTTTCCCGGCGTGATCCTGCGGGTGGCCGGCATTTACGGGCCCGACCGCGGCCACTGGTTTAAACAATTTCTCAAAAATGAGGCGCGGATGGATGGGGACGGCTCGCGTTACCTGAACATGGTGCATCGCGATGACGTCGCCGGATGCATCATTGCCGGGCTGAAAAGGGGCCGACCCGGCGATATTTACAATGCAGTGGATGACGAACCCGTGAAACAAAGGACATTCTTTGAATGGTTGGGGGCCGCGTTAGGGAAATATCCGCCCCCTGCTTCGCCGGAAAATGCCGAAGAAAATCGCAAACGCGGCGTCACGAACAAACGGGTTTCCAATCGCAAACTCAAGATGGAGCTTGGTTATCAGTTCAAGTTCCCAAATTTCCGGAAAGGTTACAGCGACGAGCTGCTGCGATTGGACCGCGCCGGGTTGTTGCATGTGGTGATGGATGAGCGGTGAGGAAGCGCGCTGCGCTGCGCGGCCACCAGAAGCGGAGTTGATTTCCGTCGCGTGGACGGACCATTTTTCGGTTTGACTACGAGGCTTTAAAGTCCAGATTTGCATGTGCTGCCGGGCGCAGGCGTCCCTGGCAGTGCCGCATACATCTCTTTTGCGAATATGAAGGCCGTAGCCCTGACACACTACCTGCCCATCGGCGATCCCCAATCGCTATTTGATGTTGAATTGCCCAAACCCACCCCGGCTAATCACGACTTGCTCGTCCGGGTCGAAGCCGTTTCGGTCAATCCGGTCGACACCAAAGTGCGCGCGCCAAAACCGGACGTGGAAAAAAATCCGCGCATCCTCGGCTGGGACGCCGCCGGCGTGGTCGAGGCGATTGGTTCCAGCGTGAAGCGTTTCAAGCCTGGCGATGAAGTTTACTATGCCGGCGATATTACCCGGCCGGGCTCGAACTCCGAATTCCAACTCGTGGATGAACGAATCGTTGGCCATAAACCTCATACCCTGACATTTGCCGAAGCGGCGGCCATGCCGCTCACGACGCTCACGGCCTGGGAAGCGCTGTTTGATCGAATGCATATTGACCGTCACGGCGGCAATCAAGGACAGTCGCTATTAATCATAGCCGGGGCGGGCGGCGTCGGCTCCATTGCGATCCAGTTGGCGCGGATGGCCGGCCTGGTGGTGATCGCCACCGCATCGCGCCCGGAAACCCAGGCCTGGGTCTCCAGCCAGGGCGCGACCCATGTGGTGGATCATCGCCAGCACTTGCCCACCCAACTGGGCGCCCTCAACTTTGCCTGCGCACATTTCATCGCCAATTTCGCAAACACAGATATTTACTGGAGCGTGATGGCTGAACTCATCCGGCCGCAGGGAAAAATCGTGTGCATCGTGGAAAATAAAGGGCCCGTAGAGCTGAACCTGCTCAAAAGCAAAAGCGCCTCGCTGGCGTGGGAATTCATGTTCACACGCCCGATGTTTCAGACCCCGGACATGAACGCGCAAGGCCTGATACTCGATGACGTGGCCGCGCTGATTGACGCGAAGAAGCTGCGCTCAACCCTTACGGAAACACTCACCCCCATTAACGCGGCGAACCTTCGCCAGGCCCATGCCCGGCTGGAATCAGGCCGCATGATCGGCAAACTGGCGCTCGCGGGATGGTGAACTACGAATAAACCGCCGCGACAAACGCGCCCTCAAAGGCATCCATGGGTGTCGGGGGAAGTTCCTCCACGTGGACTAACCGCACGACGGTATGGCGGTAAAGTTCCAGGTGGTCGGGCGGCAGACATTGCCTGGGATAAAGGCCGGAGCCCGAGCGCGCCGACCGCACAAATTGCCGGAAACAGAGGATCGAATACTCATCCGCCCGAAACGCGGAACGGTGACGAATCAAATCCTGCTCAAGAATTTTGCAATCCAGGTTCAAAGCTTCCAAAATCGCTTTTGCGGGCATTGCGATGATCTTTTCCGCGAAATGATCGAACGACTCAAATTCCATAACGCACTTTTTTGACTGGCACTCTCGAAGCAAACCGACCTGTAGGAAAGCCGCTACTACCAGCAGTACCTCCAAAATACGTCATCATCCCGAAACGTCAATAAGAAATGCAACTTTAAACGAGTGTATTTTCAGATTAACTAATATTATATAGTCAAAGAAACCAGGTTCGGAAAGCAATCTGCTAATGCTGCGGCGATTCGCAATGCGTTAATCTCCTGGCTGATGCGCCGGAGCTGCCTATTTTGTTTACTGTTGGCGGCAATGCTGGTATGATTGATCCACTTTTGTGGTTGGAACTCTCGCACCCATTCGCATCGTCTTTCTGGATCGCGACGGCGTGATCAATCGGGCTCTCGAACGCGAGGCCAAGCCCTACCCGCCGAGAACTCTTGAAGAATTTGAAATTCTTCCTGAAGTTCCGGCTGCGTGCGCCAAATTGAAGGCCGCGGGATTTCGGCTGGTCGTGGCCACGAATCAACCCGACGTTGGCCGGGGCGCCTTGGACAAATCCGTAGTGGAAAAAATTCATAGGCACATGCTGGCGCAATTGCCGATTGACCGGGTGGAAGTTTGCTATCATGCCGGCCAGGGCCAGTCCAGGTGCGAATGCCGGAAGCCCAGGCCGGGAATGCTGACGCATGCCGCGCGTGAATTGAATGCCGACCTTTCCCAGTGCTGGATGGTGGGTGATCGCTGGCGCGACGTGGATTGCGGCC
>DASYZW010000744.1:0-16453 GCA_035945915.1 Verrucomicrobiia bacterium
CACAAGGAAGTCGTCGCCGTTGCAATTTTTAGCATAACGTATTTGCTCATCAGCGGACGGCAATTCAAAGTCCTGCCGCTCAACCGGCCGGCAGCGGCGCTCCTTGGCGCGGTGCTCATGGTGGCCTGCGGGGTGATGACGCCGGAAGCAGCTTATCGGGCAGTGGACTACGATACGTTGGTGCTGCTGATGGGGATGATGTTTATCACGGCGTATTTATCGATGGCCGGTTTTTTTGAGTGGGCGGCAGACTGGATATTGTTTCGGGCCAAAAATGCCGCATCCCTAATGCTTTCGCTCGTCTGTGTATCGGGGGCGCTGTCGGCCCTGCTCGTCAATGACACAATCTGCCTGATGCTGACGCCGTTAGTCGTGGCGGTAATCGTGCGCGGGAGACTGCCTCTGCCGCCGTATCTGCTGGCATTAGCCATGAGCGCCAACCTGGGGAGCGCGGCCACGCTCGTCGGAAATCCGCAGAACATGATCATCGGCCATTTTTCACACATTCCGTTCCTCCGTTTTTCACTTTCCCTGACGCCGGCGGCGGTCGCGGGATTGGCAATTGAATATGCGATCCTGCGAATTGGCTTTCGCAAGACGCTGGCGGCGGCGGTGGTGCATCGTCCTGATACGGCGCCGCATCAGCCAAACAAAGGCCTTTTGATCCTCACGTTTGCCGTAGTGGCGCTGGTTTTTTGCGGCTTCATTTTGGGATGGAACCTCTCGTGGACGGCGCTGGGCGGCGGCGCGCTGCTGATGGTACTGGCGCGACGTGACACGCATGAGGTGCTCAAACTGGTTGACTGGCATCTCCTGGTATTTTTTGCGGCGTTATTCATTGTGGTGGAGGGGCTCAATGGAACCGGTTTGCCAGACAGCATCTACCACAAACTTCAGCCGGTTTTTGGAGCGACCGTAAGCGGGCAGGCATGGAACTTTGCCTGGTTTTCCATCATCGGCTCGAACATTTTCTCCAACGTCCCGTTTGTGCTTGTGGCGGGTAAATGGATCCACAACTTTTCGCAGCCGGAACTGATGTGGAAAATCATGGCCATGGTGACCACATTCGCCGGCAATCTCACCATTTTGGGTTCAGTCGCCAACATCATTGTCATGGAATCCGCACGGCGACGGGTGGAAATGGGTTTCTGGGATTATGCAAAATTCGGCATCCCGGTGACCGTGCTCACAACGATCGTGGGCTTGATTATTCTGCTGTTAATGCCGTTGTAGCAGCAAATCGGCTTGGCAGTGGCGGCTGGTTCTGTTTTATTGCCCGCGCTTGATGAGAAGAGTCCCCGCCATTGCGCTGCTGTTACTATTGGCCCTGACTCTTTCTTTAATTTCGCGCGCAGAGGAATCAACGGGATATTTTTACCAGCAGATCCACGATCTTCTGCCGGAGTATCCGCCGGGGACAGTGGAGTACGATCCTTCCACGGGCATCTATTACGCCACCAATGAGCTGCTTCAATACAAAAATGCCACCTTGATGGCCGACAGCGCCCGTTGGAATCCGGCGACGGGCGAGGTAATCGCCGAGGGCCACGTCCGAGTCCAGGAATCGGGGCAAATGTGGATTGGCGACCACATCATCTATAACCTGAAGACGCACCAACTGGAAAGCGGCGGATTTCGCATGGGCAAACCCCCGGTCTACGCCGAGGGAGCGATCGTTCATGGCAACGTTACCAACAAGACCTACACGGCGCGGTATGTTTACCTGACCACGGACGATGTCAGCCGTCCCGATTATTATCTTCGGGCCAAGCGAATGAAAATTGTGCCCGGCAAATATCTCGAAGCCTGGAACGCCGTGCTTTTCGTGAAAGGCGTTCCGATGTTTTATTATCCCTATTATCGCCATTCGCTGTCGCTGCACGCAAATCATCTGACGGTCATGCCAGGAGACGACAGCCTGTTCGGCCCGTATTTGTACGGAATGTACGATTGGAAACTCGGCGATGACCTGGCCGGGAGATTACATTTGGATTACCGCGAAAAACGGGGTGTAGGGCTCGGCCCGGATGTAAATTTGCGCCTGGGGCAATGGGGAAACGCCGAGATGAGATATTACTATTTGCACGACCTTAACCCGGAGGAAAGCGTGAGCAGCAATTCTTTTGAAAATCTTCCCGCCATTCCAAGGGATCGCCAGCGCTTTTACCTGGGCTGGCAGGCCACGCCGTATACGAATCTAAACACCAAAGCACTGGTCAATTACCAAAGCGACCAATTGGTGCTTCATGATTTTTTCCAGAGCGATTATGGACAAAATCCACAGCCGAACACATTCGTGGAAGCCAATAAATATTGGCAAAACTGGAGTCTCGACGCCGAAACGACCCCGCGGATTAATAGTTTTTTCGACCAGGTCGAGCGGCTGCCGGATCTGCAACTGACCGGATTCCGGCAACAGGTTTTTAACACACCGCTGTACTATGAAAGCCAAAGTTCCGTTGGCTACTACCAGCGCTATTTCGCGGGCACCGACACATTATTTGGGAATACGAATTTCACGGCGGCGGATTATGCGGCGCCGCGGGCCGATACGTTTCATCAATTGCTTCTGCCTGAAACATTCTTTGGCTGGCTTAACGTCACGCCGCGCGTCGGCGGCCGGATGACGTGGTACGGTCCGGAGCACGGACCGGGCGGCACCAATTCTGAGCAGACGCGCTATGTGCTGAATACGGGCGCGGATATTTCGTTCAAGGTTTCGCGACTGTGGCGCGACGCTACGAATTCGGTCCTGGACGTAAATGGATTGCGCCACATTATTCAACCGACACTCAGTTACGTTTATGTGCCGCGGCCCAACGTGGGACCACAACAACTGCCGCAATTCGACTCAGTGCTCCCGAGCTTGATGGTCCTGCCCGTCGAATTTCCCGATTATAACAACATTGATTCCATTGAAAGCGAAAATGTCCTGCGTTTCGGCGTTCGCAATACACTCCAGACCATGCGCAACGGACAACTCGAAAACCTGCTCGATTGGAACCTGATGTTGGACTGGAACCTGACGCCGAACAGTCAAACTGACGGACTCTTTCTGCAGCCTCAACAGACATTCGACGATTTGTATTCGGACCTGGTTTTCAAGCCCCGGTCGTGGATTGCCCTTGAATCGATCCTGCGTTACAACATCAACGAAAACCACCTGAACATGTCCTTTCACCAGGTCACCTTTTCGCCCAATGACCGCTGGAGTTGGGCCGTGGGACATTGGTATTTGCACCCCGGTTTTGTAGATAGCGGCGACGACGTGGTCACCAGCACGCTTTTCTATCGGTTGAATGATAACTGGGGCCTGCGGGCCACTCATTATTTCAACGCCGAGACCGGGAAATTACAGGAACAATTTTATAGCCTCTACCGCGACATGCGGAGCTGGACCGCCGCGGTGACATTTCGATTGATCGACAATGGAAGCGGGCAACCGCTGGACTACGGGTTCGCTTTCACCCTGTCGCTCAAAGCAGACCCGCGATACAAGGTTGGAGCGGATACGATTGCCCCGTACGAAATGTTGGGGCAGTGAGGACGTTAACAACGTTGAAATGTTAAAACGGCTTCGGGCGATGGATTGGAGTAACCCAGGGCGGAAGAAAAATTCCAGAGGCTCCAGGCCATTAGTGAAACTGAGAACTTGAAACTGGACAAGTCTCGCGAATAATGTCCGGTATGTTCGCCCTGCTTCCAACCGTGCTGCTGGATTGGCCTTTGCTCCTCGCCAATCCGGTATCGTTGGTGATCACCCTATTCCAGATTTGGATGTTTATCCACGCCATCCGCAATCGGGAATGGATTTGGGCGGTGTTCATATTCATCGGCTGGGGACTGACCGCGCTGTGGTATTATTTGATGGTCTACCGGACTACGGCGTCGAGCGTCAGCGGATTCGAACTGCCGGGGGCGCAAAGCCGAAAGCGCATTCGTGAACTCCAATCCCGGATCCATCATCTGGACAATGCGGCCCATCATTTTGAACTCGGCGACGTTTATTTTCAAAGGGGCCATCTGGCCGAGGCGGAAAAATGTTATCGCGCGGCCTTGGAACGCGAACCCAAAGACATTGACGCGCGCGCGCACCTGGGCCAATGCCTTGTCCGGTTAAAGCGTCCGGCTGAAGCGCGTCCGATCTTGGAAGGGGTCATGCGGGAAAAGCCGGACCACGATTACGGCTATACCATGATGGCACTCGCGGAGGCCCTGGCGGCATTGGGGGAAACGGACAATGCCATTCTTTACTGGCAACACATCACGCAACACCATTCCTATCCCCGCGCCAAGGTGCAACTTGCGGAGCTTTACGTGGCAAAAAGCCAACCCGACCTGGCCCGCGCCGAGCTCAAGGACGTCTTGAGCGACGATATTCACGCGCCCGCATTTCAACGCCGCCGCGACCGGGTGTGGATACGACGCGCCAGGAGCCTGATACGTCGTTTAAATTAACGGGATTCGACGCCTTCAGATTATGAAGGCAAATCCGACTCGAACGGCCATTACCTCAGCGGCAAGCGGAGGGCGCTTTCCAACGGTTGAATGTCCGGCAATGGTTTGTCCGGGTTTGCGCCGCCCAACTCAGCAAGTCGGTCACCCGCGGGTCGGATTCTTGATTCAAAACTCGCGGCTGCATCGTTAAATGCGGCGTTGGCGCGCTCCAAGCCGGACCGGATCTTCTCGAAATGCTCCATGAATTTGACCACGCGTGAATAAAATTCGCGGGCGGCATCAGCGATTTGCTGCGCGTTTTCAGTTTGCGCGTGCTGCCGCCAACTTACGCTGACTGACCTCAGGAGGGCGATCAACGACGCAGGCGTGGCAAGGAGAATCTTCTTTTCCGCCGCCCAAATAATCAAATCCCGGTCACCTTCGAGCGCGGCGCTGAATAACGATTCCGCCGGCAGGAACAGAACGACATAATCCAGCGCATTCGAAAATTGGCTTGAATAATCACGCTCGGCGAGGGCCTTGATAGCCGCCTTCAGCCTCGCGGCGTGCGCGGCGAGGGCCGTGTCCCGTTTCACGGGATCGGCGGATTCAAGGGCGCTCAGAAAATCAAAGTCCGGAACTTTGGCATCTACTATGATGATCCGTTCACCGGGTAAACGGACGATCAGGTCGGGCCGATTGTCACCGGACTGCGCCTGCTCAGTGAAATCGCAATGGGCGCTCATGCCGGCGGCCTCCACCACGCGGCGGAGCGTTTCCTCGCCCCAGCGTCCGCGGGCCTGGTTGGAACGAAGAACCATGCGGAATTGCAGGGTTTCCTGCGCAAGGTTTTGACTGTGTTGCGAGAGCATTTCCAACTGCTTTTTCACTTCGCCCAGCGCGGAGGACTGCGCCGTTTCGCTTTGTTGCAGGCGCTTTTGGTAGCTCTCGAGCTGTTGTTTGAGCGGCTCGACCAGGGTTTTGATGGCCTCGTGCCGTTGCGAGAGGTCGCCCTTGGCAGATTCCTGAAGCTTGCCGAAGGTCTGCTCGGCGAGGCGCAGGAATTCCGGGGCGCTTTGTTTCAAGGCGTCGGCGCTCAAGGCTTTGAACGTATCGCGCAGGTCGGCAAGCGCTTTTTCCTGCAGGGATTTTTGTTCGGCGAGAAGTTTTTCGGCGGCCGACTGTTTTGCCTCCGCCGCGGCCCGCGCGTTTCCAGCGTCCATCAGTTGTACCCGCAGTTTTTCCAGGTCCGAGTCGCGTCGGGCGACTTGCTGGCGCAGCTCGTTTTCCAATCGCGGGTCGGCGCCCCTGGCCGCCCAACGGAGCCAGCCGGCGAAAAACCCTGCCGCGCCGCCAATCAACAGCGCTATTAAAAGATCAATCCCCAGAGGCATATTGTCGCAATTTAGTGAGCAGGTTTTTCTGATGGCCGGCTACGAATGATCGTATGCCTTTTGAAAACCCTGCGCCCCAACCCTTGCTCATTTTGCCGGGAACCCTGGCAACTTTGGGCCGCATCTTGTCGTCTGCCAGCTGTTTCCATACCGGGATTTCTTTGGTTTCATCTAAAAATGCGCGACGACTTCAATTTCTACGTTGGCCCCCTTGGGCAGCGCAGCGACCTGGATCGTGGAGCGGGCCGGGAAATTATCCGTGAAGTATTTCGCGTAGATTTCATTCATTCCGGCAAAGTCGCCCAGGTTGGTTAAAAACACGGTGCTTTTGACCACATTGCCGAAGGTGAGGTTTTGGTCGTCCAAAATCGCTTTGACGTTTTGCAGCACGCGGTCGGTTTGCGCTTTAATGTCGCCTGAAATCAGGTTTCCATCTTTCGGATCGATCGGGATTTGACCGGCACAAAAAAGTAAATCCCCGATGCGGACCGCATGATTGTAAGGTCCCACTGCCGCTGGAGATTTCGCCGGTTTAATGATTTGTTTGGTTGCCATAGTACAATAAAGGGTGAACTGGACGGGGGAGTCGTGGCAAGGTTAAACGTTGGCGGGCAAACTAAAAAGGTCGCGGGGCGTCTGCTGCAGGCTTCACCCTCACATAAATTCTGCAAGTTTTGAACGGGCTGTTTTACTGATCCAGTCGTGCGCGAATCGCCGCCGCCAGTTTTTCGACCTGGAAGGGCTTTACGAGAAAATTAAATCCCTCTTGCAGGGAAAAATCCCGCCCCGCGATTTCGGCGCTATAGCCACTCATATAGATGACCTTAAGTTTCGGATTCACTTTGAGGATCTGTTGTCCCAGTTCCTTGCCGCTCATGCCTCCTGGCATGACCAGGTCGGTGAGCAGCAGGTCGATGCGGTTAGCATGGTTCTTCCAGGTTTCGAGCGCTCGCGTGCCGGTCCGCGCTTCCAGAACGGTGTAGCCCAATTTGGAAAGCGCGCGGTTGATCGAAATGCATAAGATCGGGTCGTCCTCGGCCAGGAGGATGGTTTCTTTGCCGCCGCGCACCTCCGGCCAGGCCTGGGGCGATGTCGTTCGGGTTGTGTTCCCGCCCAAATGCGGCAGATAAATCCGGAAGGTCGTCCCCTGGCCGGGTTCGCTATACACGCTAAGCCAGCCGTCATGCTGTTGCACGATGCCAAAAACGGTAGCCAACCCAAGCCCGGTTCCTTTGCCCGGCTCCTTGGTGGTGAAGAAGGGTTCGAAGATTTTAGAAATGATTTCCGGCGCAATCCCACAACCGCTGTCACTGACGGTCAGGCAGACAAACGAGCCGGGACGGCCATTAAGAGACTGGGAAGCAGCAAGGGTGTCCAAATCCGCAGCGGCGGTTTCAATGATCAGTCGGCCGCCCTCGGGCATGGCGTCGCGCGCGTTGACGGTGAGATTCATTAACACCTGGTCAATCATGCCTGGATCGGCATGCACGCACATTGGCCGCGGCGCGAGTTTGAGTTCCATTTGAACGGTTTCACCCAGGACCCGCTGCAACATTTTCGTCATATGACTGACCGATTCGTTTAGATCCAAATCGCGCGGTTGAAACAATTCCCGCCGGCTGAACAGGAGCAGTTGCCGGGTCAAGGTCGCAGCTCGCTGGACGGTTGCCATGATTTCATCGGCATACCCCAGTTGTTCAGGAGAAAGGTGGCCGCTTCCTTTGAGCAGGCCGGATTGCATCTGTATGACGCTAAGAATGTTATTGAAATCATGCGCCACACCGCCGGCGAGCTGGCCGATTCCTTCCATTTTTTGGGATTGAAGAAGCTGCGCTTCCAGACGGCGCCGTTCGGTGATATCCGTCCAGATACCGACGATGAAATCCGGTTCTTCCCCGGAGCCGCAGATCAGCCGCCGCTTGTCTTCAACCCAGCGGTAACCGCCGTCTTTATGGCGAAGGCGATAGTTTGTGACGCTCGATCCGTCCACCAGGGTTTCCGAGATGCTGGCGATCGCGCGCTCACGGTCATCCCGGTGAAGCTGGGCCAGCCACCATTCGTGACTCGATGCCTCGGCAACTGTATAGCCCAGCAAGGATGTGACGTTTTCACTGACGATTTTTGGCACGAGCTTTTTGCCTTCGACCTTGAGGGAATAAATCACGGCCGGACTGTGTTCCAGCAATTGCCGCATCTGCGCGTGGGCGGTTTGCAGTTGCTCTTCGGCAACTTTCAATCTGGCCCGTTCCCTGGCTTCGAGCAACGCGCGTTCAACCGCCTGTCCGAGCCGCGCAAGGCGGTCCTTGAGAAGATAATCGGTCGCGCCGATTCTCATGGCCTCGACGGCGACTTCTTCGCCAACGGTCCCGGAAATCAAAATAAATGGAACTCCCAGGCTGCTCTCACGCGTCAATTGCGCCGCGCGCAGCCCGCTGAATTGAGGCATCGAATAATCTGAAAGGACAATGTCCGGTCTTTTTGCCAATGCCTCCAGAAAATCCCGTTCGCTTTGCACGCGAGTGCATTTCAGGTCGAACCCGGCGTTGGTGAGTTCGAACGCGACCAACTCGGCGTCGGCGTCGGAATCTTCTACGATCAATACCTTGAGCGGTTTTCCCATGGATGCCTCGAAGCTTGGAAATCGACTCTCACGAAGTCCTAAACTATTCCCATCCGTATTTCAAAATCAGTTCAATTTGCCTATTAACGGCAAGCATAACAGCATCTTACATGCCGCTACTCCGCATTAGAAAGCCACGAAGGACACGTGTGAAATCGCGCCTGCCCGTTCTTCAGCCTCCTGTTTTATTCGCCCGAATTAACCCGCGGTTTAAGCACCCACTGGAGGTTTAACCTCGGAACGACTTCACTTAGGCTGCGAAAATCCACCGGCTTGACAATACATGCCCTGGCTCCGAGTTTTTGGGATTCGACCGCTTCTTTTGCGCGGCCCGATTTCGCCAAGGCAACCACCGGAATTAAACGTGTGAGAGGGTCTTCACGAATTTGCCGCAACACATCCAATCCATCCACTTTCGGCAAATTCAAATCCAGCAGAATCAAATGGGGCAATGGACGCTTTCGTCCGGGGGAATAGCCGTTGCCAAAGAGGAAGTCGAGGGCCGCCCGCCCATCGCGAACCCATTCGACGCGGTTAGCGAGGCTGGCGCGCCTGAGCGCGTCCAGGACAAATTGGGCATGGTCCGAATCATCTTCGACGATTAGGATTTCTGCCAAGTCCTCGGCGTCGGGCGAACCGGGCCTGTCGGATGACAATTTTCGGAAATTGAAGAACAGCGTGAACGTGGAAATTTTGAGCGCATGCGCCAAACGCTCGATTGTTTCCAGAGAAACATTGCGCGCGCCTCGTTCAACGTCGCAGATGTAGGTCCGGTGCATATTTGACCGTTCCGCCAAGGCTTCCTGTGAGATGCCGAGTCGGTTTCGCCAGAATTTCACCGACGCCCCAAAGCACTTTTTTACATCAATGTTGTTTGCCACAAGTAGTTCCGCTAACCGTGAATCCGACCCGTTTAATAGAGCATGTGCTTTTTGCCATTATCTCCACAACAGACTTTAAGTGACATTTCAAGCAATGCAACTCCAGCCAATCCAATCGCTTGTCTTTAATCGCTCAACCCGCAAGAATGCGTTCCTAATGAAAAATCACGCCGCCTTTTCTCGATGCATACTACGGAGGGTTGTGCCGGCTCTCTTTATCATCACCATCGCAACGCTCTCACCCGCCTTGTGGGCAAAAAGTTGTTTCGTCTATTTTGGCACATTTACTGATGCCTCCAGCCTGGGAATTTACGTATCGCGCTTGGACGAGGATACCGGGAAACTTTCGACGCCCGAATTGGCCGTGGCGGCCGATAGCCCGAACTATTTGGCTATTTCCCCGGACAATCGTTTCCTTTTTGCCGCCGTCCGCGCCGCTGGAGACGATCCGGGTTCGATTGCGTCATACGCCATTGATTCGAAAACCGGTGGTCTTCGACGTTTGTGCATCGGCTCATCCGGCGGCGACGGCCCATGTTACGTGAGCGATGACAGCGTCGACGGTTGCCTCCTCACGGCGAACTACGCCGGCGGCGCCATTAAATCCTTTCACCTCAATTCTGACGGTACCTTTACGGACGGCACGGTCATTCAACATCACGGCACGGGCCCGAACCCGGCTCGCCAAACCGGTCCGCATCCGCATTGCTTTGTGCCCGCGCCCAAAGGACGATTCGCGTTAGCGTGCGACCTGGGAACAGACAAGGTGATGATCTATAAAGTCGACCCGAAAACGGCCGCGCTCACTGCGAACGATCCACCGTTCGCTGCGATCGCGCCCGGGTCCGGGCCGCGTCACATCGCCTTCAGCCCGAATGGAAAAACGGCGTGCGTCCTTTCTGAAATGGCCTGCACCGTGACAGTGTTCGATTGGAACGGAAAGCACGGCCGGTTGACAGAGCGACAGTCACTGTCGCTCCTGCCGCCCGGACAATATCAGGACTCATTTACGGCGGCGGAAATTGAATGGCGGCCCGACGGCCGGTTTGTCTATGCCACAGTGCGCGGACACAACAGCATTTCAGTCCTGGCAGCAAAACATAGGAAACTCTCGCTCATCCAGAACCTGCCCTGCGACGGGGACTTCCCGCGAGGCATGGGAATTGACCCTTCCGGCAGGTGGCTCGTCATCGGAAATCAAAAATCCAGAACCGCGACCGTATTTGCCATCGACAAGAGCACAGGAATGCTGAAGCCCACCGGTCAGGTCCTGGACGCCGGGATTTCCGTCGACGTAAAATTCGCGCCTATTGCCGACTAAATTCGCTTAGAGCGAATTTTTACCAGCGGCCTTGGCTTTGGCCCAACGCGCCCTGGCGGCGGCGGCAATTTTAGCCTTGGCAGCGGCATTCAGGGTTCTTTTCCTGGCTGCCTTGACGGGTGTACCTTTCGCCTTTTTAAACTTCGCCCATCGCGCCTTTTGCGCGGCGATGATTTTTGACCGGCCCGCGGCGCTCATGCGGTTGCGTCGAGCGCGCAGTGGCGTCAAAGTCTCGTTGTCACTGCTATTGCGATTGCCGCCAGTGCGGACAATAGACTGCAGCTCGTCTTCCAATGCGGCGATTTGTTCTTTGATATCGGCTGCGTGTTTCAGTTGAGCTGGTGTTAGATTAAGTATGTCCATAAAAGCCGCATTATAGGCCCCAAATCGTTGAGAGCAATAGTTATAAATTCGTCGACGGTCCCCATTTTTGCACGAAGAATAGAAGGATCGCGCACCCCCCGGTCAATTTTCTCCGGCCATCTCGCGCGGTGCGGTTGTATAGAGTTTTCAACGCCATCGGCTCGTGGTATTTGACGCCGTCGCATCGGACCAGGCTAGCGAAATGGGAAACACCTTGAATGTTACGGAAGCTGCTGACCACGACGATATGGTCCGGGATAACGGCTTTTCGGACTGCTACCGTTGCTCATGCTGGCGCAATAACAAGCGAGATTTCCAGCATTCGATGATTGCGAATTCTAAAAAGATGCCTATTCTATTTCTTCTGAAAATAAAGTCATGGATCCCATTGCACAATCAGGCAAAGCCGACCTTCGCTCAATGCCGACGTTTCGGCGATGCAATAGTTCTGGCAACAGAGGTCCCAAAGCGGAACTAGAACGCCTCAGATATGACGTTAACGTTATTATAGTGCGTATTTCGTAGTTATTTTGGCTATTGTTGTGTTACGATAACGTTATTGTATTGATTTACCTGCCATGTTTGTTTACCCAAAGAGATATGACGTCATTGTGATCGGTGCGGGGCATGCCGGTGTTGAAGCAGCACTGGCATCGGCTCGAATGGGTTGCCAGACCTTGTTACTGACCATGAATGTCGATTCTATTGGTCAAATGTCTTGCAACCCCGCCATAGGCGGCTTGGCGAAGGGTCATTTGGCTCGGGAAATTGATGCCCTGGGTGGCGAGATGGGAAAAGCGACGGACATGACCGGACTGCAATTCCGGATGCTTAATACAAAAAAAGGGCCGGCTGTGTGGGCACCCCGGGCGCAATGCGACAAGAAACACTATCAGTTCCGGCTCAAGTGGGTATGTGAAATGGCCCCAAATCTGGATGTTAAACAAGGTCAAACGTCAAAGATTCTACACAAGGATGGCGTCGCGTACGGAGTTGAAACGACCCTCGAGGTGCAATATCACGGCAAAACGGTTGTAATCACGACTGGAACCTTTTTAAGGGGCCTAATGCACATTGGCTTCAACCAGCAGTCCGGTGGCCGGGCTGGCGATGTTGCGGCATCGAGCCTATCCGGATCGCTAAAGGAATTGGGTCTGGAATTGGCAAGGCTAAAGACTGGCACTCCTCCCCGGCTTTTGCGCCGATCCATCGATTTTTCCAAGACCGAGGTACAGCCCGGCGATGAACCAGTCCCGTTCTTCACCTACTGGAAGGAAGATTTGTTCCACATGGAACAATTCGAGGGCCGGTTCCAAGGCACACCGAAAGACACCAAATATCCCCCCGGATCGGTATTGGCGAAACTCAATGGACAACTACCTTGCCATATCACATTTACAAACGAAAACACCGCCAAGGTAATTCGAGACAACCTCCATAAATCCCCCCTCTATTCCGGGAAGATCGAGGGGGTTGGACCGCGCTATTGCCCGTCAATCGAAGACAAAATCGTGAAGTTCCCCGACAAGGAACGACATCAGATTTTTCTGGAGCCTGAAGGTATTGAGACCGATGAGATCTACGTCAACGGTTGTTCGACGAGCCTGCCCTTTGAAGTTCAATTCGAATTGATTCGAACGATTAAGGGTTGCGAGAATGCGGAAATCTTACGTCCCGCTTATGCCGTTGAGTACGACTTCGCTTACCCGACCCAATTGTTCCCGTCGCTGGAAACCAAAGCCTGTCGAAACTTGTATCTGGCTGGCCAGATTAATGGAACATCGGGATACGAGGAAGCCGGTGCCCAGGGAATCATGGCTGGCATCAACGCCGCCAGACGCACAAAAAACCTGGAGCCGATCGTCCTTCGCCGGGACCAGGCGTACATTGGAGTTCTGATCGATGACCTCGTCACAAAGGGAACAACCGAGCCGTACCGGATGTTTACCTCAAGGGCCGAATACCGGCTCTTGCTGCGACAGGACAACGCGGATATTCGACTCTCAGAAATCGGTTACCAGACCGGGCTCTTACCTGAGCGTCACTACCGTAAGTTTGAAGCGAAGAGGGAGGCAATCGATAATGAGATTAGAAGATTGCATTCTAATTATTATGTTTCCGACTCGCTGGCAAAAATCCTGTCCCGCCCCGAAACCGCCTACGCGGATTTGCCCAATCGTATCGCTTCGTTGCCGCAGGAAGTCATCGAACAGGTTGAAATTGCCGTCAAATACGCCGGCTACGTTGAACGTCAGGAATTGGAAATTGAAAAATTTAAGAAGCTTGAGGATAAACAGATTCCGGGCGCATTTGATTTTTCTACTGTGCCGGGACTTCGGCATGAAGCGCGTCAAAAACTGGCGACGATTCGCCCGGCCACAATCGGGCAGGCTGCGAGGATTTCCGGCGTTTCACCTGCGGACATTGGTATCCTGATGGTTTGCTTGAAACGTTTTGGAGAAGCCAGTGCGTCGGCGCCGTCCTGCGAACCATGCGGCATCGAGGAATAACTGGCCAAGGCATTCCGGCCCGCTTGGATCAAGCGCACCGTAACGTGATATGCACCAATTCCGCCGGAGCGTTGATCCGCACCGGAAACATATTGCCCACGCCGTTGGAAACTATTAATTGGCTGTCACCCCTTTTGTAGAAACCGGACCAATAGCGGAATAGCGCCGGACCTACGCCAATGTCCCCGTTCAGCATAAACTGGCCTCCGTGCGTATGTCCGGTAAGCGTCAGCGGCAACCCATTTGCAATGGCGGCGTCGAAGGCGTGCGGATGATGGGCAAGGAAGATAGGAAATGCATCGGGTCGGCGCTGTTTAACCATTTCCCGCAACTCCCATGACATAATCTGGTCGTGGGATGCTCCCACGCCATCGGTCCAGCGCAGGCCGAAAAATTGAACAGGAAATCCCCGGACGTTGGCGACTGTGGATTCATCGGCCAATAGCGATAGTCCAGAGCTTTTGACGCGCCTTTCAAATTCGAGTCCGTTTTGAATCAAATCGTGATTGCCTTCGACCATGTGCAGGCCATAACGCCCGTGCATTTGCTTGAGAATATCAATGGTCCCGGATAAATCGCTCAACTCATAGTTGATGAGATCGCCGGTGACCAGGACGAGATCCGGTCGAAGGGCATTAGTGCTATTGACGATTTTCTTGAGGATCGGTCCGTGAGTCCATTCGCCCACGTGAATATCGCTGACGTGAGCGATCGTCAACCCGTCCAGCGCCTTCGGAAGTGACGGAAGCGAAAGCGTGAAGCGACGCAAACGAAATTCGCCCAATTGGGCCATTGCAATTCCAGTGATCCCGAATGTGCATAATGGCGGCACGACCGCCGCGCATGCCCCGATGAAGTTACGGCGGGAAAGCGAATATTGGCCAGGCGATTGCACGGCTGGCGCGGCAACGGGCGCTCGTTCGATCGTCGCCCGTTCCCGGCGTCGGCGTATAAATCTGAGGCTGAAATACAGAATTCCCACCCCGACAAGCGCGGCTGAGCCGAAAAGCTGCCAGACGGCGGCCGCCACCAGCACGGCCGTGGGAAGATAAACAGATAGATCCATGTTTGCGACGGCCGAAATGGCAGCGCACAATTGCGCGGCCATAAAGATACTTATGAGGACGCGCCAGACGGTTCGTTTTGCCAGTCGCATGGCAACCACCCACCACACAATGTCGATAACGACAAAGAGGTTTTGTGCCAGGATATGAAACCAATAATCCATTACGACATGCTCCTATAACGCAACGTCTAAACTCAGACAACCACGCCACTGGAATGTTCGCAGAAATGTCGCAGAGATTGAAAGACCTTCATAGGGCGGAACAACCGTTTTAGCGGGGAGTTATTCAGGATCCTTCTGAGCGTAACACCTTCGCCTACAAGCCCATGCGTTGCAATTGCTCCTGCAACGACATTTGGAATTGTTGCACGTCCGCTGCAGACGGTTTGTAACCCTGTTGGCTGGGAATGACGCCCAGGCGTCCCATTTGATCCAAATACCATTCGGCTTTTTGGCCGTCGCTGAAGGTTACCTTTCCGCTCACGACAGTGCCGGGCCGGGCAATTTGATCCACTGTCACGGAAACCTCGCCGGTTTTCGCCGCTTCCGCGGGCAGTTCCTTTTCGACGTCGGGCTTTTTTATTTCCGGGGCCAAAGGCTTTTCGGTCTTCGGAGTTTCAGGATCTTTCGGAGTAAGTTTTAAATCGTCCACCAGAAACCGCGTCTCCATGTAAGTCAATTTGAGACCGAATTCCTGGTTCAGGCGGGTTTGGACCTCGGAGAGCTTTGCTCCTTCTGAAATCCATGTCGTGACGCGTTTGCGTTGTTCTTCGCTTAGATTCATCAGGCGTAATGATTCCATTTCATTTTCAGGTTTCAAGTCAAAGTTGATATGCGAAAGTTTTCGCGCCAGCGATGCGAGGTTTCGACGCATCAATAATTGCACCCCCCGCGCAGTTCGTTTAATTTTGTGTTGATGTCATTTCAGATACGGCTTTTATTTGTGTTGCTGCTGGCGACCGCGCTAACCGGCTGCACGCAGTCCGACCAGGACGATGAAAAAGAGCCGCACTACGTCCTGGGCATCAGCCGCGTCAATGCAATGGATTACCAGGGCGCGGTTGAGGCTTTCGAGGAATCGCTCGAAACCAATCCTCACTCGGCGGCGGCGCATTATCAGCTGGGCATGTTGTATGAAAACCAGGAGAGCGATCCCGCGGCGGCGATTTATCATTACGAGCAATATCTGAAATTTGATCCGTCCGCCGATAACGCGGACATCATTCGACAGCACATCGCCGCGTGCAAACAACAACTCGCCGCGGACGTCCTGCCGCTGCCCAGCGCGCCCCAGGCACAGCAACAATTGGAAAAACTCGTCGAACAAAACCGTCAATTGCAACAACAGGTCCAAAGCCTCCAGGACACTGTCAAGCAATGGAACGTCTGGTATGCGAACCAAACGGCTGCCAAATCAACTTCGACGACCCCACAGGACGTAACGATGGCGCCGGGGCCCGACGCAAACAATTCCACTCAGCCGGCACAACCAGTCCAGCCCATTGAACCCGTCCAACCGGCCCCCTCGCATACGGCCACGCTGACGCCGCTGCATGCCGAGTCGCCCCATGCCCGCGGTCATACGCACGTTGTCGAACACGGCGAAACTGCGATGGCGATTTGTCGAAAGTTCGGTATTCACCTGGCCGAATTGGAAGCCGCCAATCCAGCCGTGAACCTTTCCCATATTCGCCCGGGCGAAGTTTTGAATATCCCTTAGCAAAGAATGCCGTGTCTCAAAAATGGACACAGCGGGTCAAAGCGGCCTGTCCATTGCGTTTTGAGGCCGCGTTTTAAGCATAAATCCTTATCAGAAGCGTCTAAGTTTCCCCGAGTGAGCGTTCGACCCCCGGTATTTCTC
>DASYZW010000745.1:0-2080 GCA_035945915.1 Verrucomicrobiia bacterium
GCAAATGGAGACCGCAACGCTGACAGTCAACGTTCACGAAAATCCGCTGCGTCTTTCATTCACGGACAAAAATGGCAATAGCCTGGACGAGGACGATCCGCTGCGCGGCATGGCCATAAATGACACGGATTTTACCGTGAGCAAACGCCTCGGGGAGGATGAACATGTCTACGGCTTTGGCGAGAAGAACGGACGGCTCGATAAACGCGGATGGAACCTTGGCGGATACAATTACGCGATGTGGAACACGGACACATACACGCACGATTCCTCGACGGACCCTCTTTACGTTTCCGTCCCATTTTTCATGGTTCTGCGCGAGGGCCGCGCTCACGGCATCTTCCTGGACAATACCTGGCGAAGCTTCTTTGACGTTGGCCACGATTATCCGGGCCGGTTGACCTTTGGCGCCAATGGCGGCGATTTAGATTATTATTTCATCAATGGCCCGAATCCCAAAAGCGTCATGGAACGGTATACTGCGCTCACCGGGCATATGCCGCTGCCCCCATTATGGGCGCTTGGATACAATCAATGCCGCTACAGTTATTATCCCGAATCGCGGGTCCGGCTCGTCGCTAACGAATTTCGCGAGGAAAAAATTCCCGCCGACGTCATGTGGCTGGACATTGATTATCAGGACAATTACAAACCTTTTACCTGGAACAATTCCCGGTTTCCGGACCCGCAAAAGATGATCGCTGATTTGCGAGCACAACATTTTCGCGTCGTTTGCATCCTCGACCCGCATCCGAAAGCGGAAAAAGGATATGCGCCGTACGACCAGGGAATCGCAGGAGATTATTTTGTAAAAAATCCCGATGGCTCGGTATTTGAAGGGCCTGTTTGGCCGTCGCATGCGGCAGATAATCCCGGACCGAGCGTGTTCCCGGATTTTACCAACCCTGCGGCACGCCGGTGGTGGGGGACGCTTTATCGCGGGCTGATGGATGACGGAATCGCGGGCATCTGGAATGACATGGATGAACCTTCGGTTTTTGACACGCCCAGCGGAACCATGCCTTTGAATTTGGTTTTCGACAACGATGGCAAACCCGCAACCGGCGCAGAGATGCATAATGTTTACGGGCAGCAGATGAGCCGCGCCACCTTTGAGGGGCTCTCGCAAATTCAGCCCGGTGAACGCGCCTTTGTGCTCACGCGAGCCAGTTACGCCGGCGGCCAGCGCTATGCCGCGATTTGGACCGGCGACAGCGCTTCGGACTGGACCGCACTGAGGCAATCGCTTTCCATGTTGTTGGGGCTGGGAATGTCCGGCTTTCCATTTTGCGGTTCGGACATTGGCGGATTCGTCGGCGCTCCATCCGGGGAACTTTACACACGCTGGCTCCAATTCGGTGTGTTCTGTCCCTTCATGCGGTCGCACAGCGATTCAAGCTCGCCGAGCAAAGAGCCATGGACATTTGGGTATCACAATGAAGCAGTCAACCGGCGCGCTATCGAACTTCGCTACGAACTGCTCCCGTACATTTACAACGTGATGGAACAATCCACGGAAACCGGCCTGCCGGCGCTTCGGCCCCTGGTTCTGGAATTTCCAGAGGACGAACACCTCGCGTCGATCGACGACGAATTTTTCTTCGGCGATAATCTTCTAGTCGCACCCGTCCTGCGGGAAGGGCTGACGGAACGCGATGTCTATTTGCCCAAAGGCGCCTGGTATGATTATTGGACGGGCAAATCTTTTGGAGGCGGCGAGACTGTTCAAGTGCCGGTCACTCTCGACTCGATCCCGATGTTTATCCGCGCGGGCGGTTTTATTTTCCGGCAGCCGGTTGTCCAATCCACGGATGAAATGCCCGGCAACGATTTGGCGGTGTTGGTGGCGCCGGCCACCAAGTCCGAATCATACCTGTATGAAGATGACGGCCATACTCTGGCCTATCGCGATGGCCAATCTATGAAACGCCATTTTAGTCAAAGGACGAAAGGGCGCCAAACGACAATCGAAATTTCTGCTCCGGTCGGCTCTTACCGTCCAGCGAAACGAAATTTTGTCCTGCAATTATGGACCGAAGGCAAGCCACGCAACGTGAAGCTTGAAGCAGGGAATCCGTTC
>DASYZW010000746.1:0-3713 GCA_035945915.1 Verrucomicrobiia bacterium
TTGAGCAATTGGACGGAGATGGATGTTTGGGAATATATCAAAAAGGAAAATCTGAGCGTGCCCACGATTTATTTCAGCCATCGCCGGCGATGCGTTCGCCGTCACGGCCAATGGCTGCCCGTCACCGACTTGCTGCCTCCCAGGGACAATGAACAAGTCGAGGAACTGACCGTTCGCGTGCGCACCATCGGCGACATCATCAGCACCGGCATGGTTGAATCACCCGCTGATTCCGTGGACGATATCATCGCGGAAATCTCCGCCGCGCGAGTGACTGAGCGCGGCTCCCGCGCCGACGATAAATCCAGTGAGGCCGCGATGGAAGATCGCAAGAAAGCGGGATATTTCTAACGTATGCCTCATCCCATAGAAATTCTTCGCTTCAACACCTGCGGCAGCGTTGATGATGGAAAATCCACGCTTATCGGTCGTTTGCTTTACGATTCCAAATCGTTGATGGAAGACCAGATTGAAGCGCTCGAACGCAGCGCGGATATCACGGGAGACGGCCAGATCAATCTTGCAAACCTCACTGACGGCCTTCGCGCCGAGCGCGAGCAGGGCATCACGATTGATGTCGCCTACCGTTTTTTTGCCACGCCCCGCCGCCGCTTTATCGTGGCCGATACGCCCGGCCATATCCAATACACGCGCAACATGGTGACTGGCGCCAGCACGGCCAATCTTTCCATCGTCCTCGTGGACGCGCGCCAGGGAGTTATTGAACAGACGCGGCGTCACATTTTCATCGGCGCACTCCTGGGAATTCCTCACCTGGTGATCGCGATCAATAAAATGGATTTGGTGAATTGGGACAGCGAGCGTTTTCTGAAAATCCGGGATGAAATTGAGAGTTTTCTTCCCCGGTTGGACGTCTTCCGTGATGTAAAATTCATTCCCATCAGCGCCCTTCAAGGGGACAACGTCGTTTTTTCGTCCCCAAATACGCCGTGGTATCAGGGACCGCCCTTGTTGGCCCATTTGGAAACAGTTCATATTGCCAGCGACTGGAACCTGGACGCGCTCCGGTTCCCGGTGCAGTGGGTCAATCGCCCGAACCGGCCGAACGACCCCGGGCTCCACGATTTTCGCGGGCTCAGCGGCCAAATCGCCGGCGGCATCGTTCGGAAAAACCAGGAAGTCCTGGTCCTGCCTGCCGGCTTGAAAACGACGATCGCCGATATTTGGACCGCCGACGGCTCGTTGCCGGAAGCGTTTTGCCCTCAATCCGTCACGCTCTGCCTGGCGCACGACATTGATGTCAGCCGGGGCGATATCATCGTTGGAACCGAAAATCTGCCCGGTCGCAGCACGGATTTGCGCGCGCGCGTATCCTGGATGCTCACGCGTCCGCTTCTGGCCGGAAAAAAATATTTTCTCAAGCATTCCACCCAAACCGTCCAGGCTGTGGTCACGACCCTTGAAAACCGAATTAATATGGCGCGCTTTGAGCCGGAACCGGCGCCCCCTCAACTGGCGATTAACGACATTGGCGTGATCCATCTCAAAACCGCTAAACCGCTCGTTTTTGACGGCTACAGCTCGAATCGGCTGACAGGCGCATTCATCCTGATCGAGCCCGGGACCAATGCGACTGCCGCGGCGGGAATGCTCTATCCTCCAACTGAACCGGCAAAGCCAGAATATAGCGATTTCGCGATATAACCGGCTCAAAGCGCGCCATAAGAAAAACCAAAAATAAATTTGACACCAGTTACTGTTGCGCTTAAATAACGACTTATTCAGTAGATATTATGGAATTGCCGGCCTGCGTTGAAAAATGAAAATCAGTTTTTGCCTGAAGGCGGGTTTTATTGGAACGGCGCTGGCTTCGGCCCAAGTCTGCCGAGCTGAATCTCAAACCAACCAGGCAGACATAGATGACTTGAAACAACAGCTTCAAATATTGCAGCAAAAGGTGAATGCGCTCGAGAATCAGCATCAGGAGCCGCAAACGCAATCCCAGTCTCCGTCCAAGCCGTCGGCGGCCCTCACCGTGGGTCAGGATGGAGTCACTTTCCGGTCTGCAGATTCAAACTTTATCGCCGGTCTGCATGCGTGGGTGCAGGCGGACAGTCGCACGTTTTTTCAGGACGAACATTCCGCCGGGATTGACGGGTTTGTTCTGCGCCGGGCCCGGCTCATTTTCACCGGAACCCTCTTCCATGACTTTGACTTTAACCTGACTCCCGAATTTGCCGGCAGCAGCGCTCCCCAAATCCTGGATGCCTATTTGAATTACCATTACAGTCCTGCATTTCAGTTAGAGGTCGGCAAATTTAAACCGCCCATCGGGCTCGAAGCGCTGGAACCGGATATTTGGACGTCTTTCAATGAACGATCACTCGCCACCGACCTGGCGCCCTACCGCGACATCGGCGCTGAACTGCACGGGGATTTATTGGGAGGCGTTTTCAGTTATGCCGCGGGCGTCTTCAACGGCCTGCCGGACCTCAATACCACAACCGTCAACGCCAATTACGATAACGACGTCGCCTTTGCCGGTCGCATTTTTGTATCGCCCTTTAAACAAACAACGATCGCCCCGTTGAAAGGGTTCGGCGCCGGCGTGAGCGGCAGTTATGAGTATGACCGCACCAACGCGTCCGCCGCCGGCCTGACCCCGGGTTATACCACGGATGGCCAACAAAAGTTCTTCACCTATTCTGCGTCCACGGCCCCGGGCGGCCCGCACTGGCGTGTTTCGCCCCAGGGATACTATTATTGGGGGCCGATTGGCTTCCTGGGCGAATACATCGTGTCCGGCCAGCGTGTTGAGAAAATCACCGCGCCCGTCGCTTTCGACGACCTACACAACACCGCCTGGGAAGTTTCCGGCGGATGGGTCCTCACCGGGGAAAATGCTTCTTACGCCGGCGTCATGCCGCGCCATCCCTTCAGCATTGAAAACGGCGGTTGGGGCGCCTGGCAAATTGTCGGGCGCTACGCGCGATTGAACGTGGACAATGGGACATTCCCCGCTTTTGCGAGCGCAACCGGCTCGGCTTCCCGCGCGGAAGCCTGGGCGGTGGGCCTCAACTGGTACTTGAACGCGGACCTGCGCGCCAACCTGAGCTTTTCACGAACGACCTTCAACGGCGGATCCGCCAATCCCGCAACCCAAAAAGCAGAAGAGGTTTTATTTACGCGCGTTCAATTGGCATTTTAATCGCTAAGAATTCATCATGAAAATTCTCCTGCAAATTCTGGCGGTCGGCCTCCTTGGCACAACGGCCTTTGCGCGCGACATTCAGTTGCTCAACGTTTCCTACGACGCGACCCGCGAATTCTATCAGCAATATAACAAAGCATTCACAAAATATTGGAATGCCAAAACCGGAGACAACGTAATCGTCAACATGTCGCAAGGCGGTTCGGGCAAACAGGCCCAATTGGTCATCGCCGGTTTGGATGCCGACGTCGTCACGCTTGCGCTCGCTTACGATATTGATTCCATTGCCCGGCAAACCCAATTGCTTCCGGCCGCCTGGCAAAGGCAGTTTCCGGATAATAGCGCACCCTACACATCGACCATCGTATTCCTTGTTCGAAAGGGAAATCCAAAAAATATCCGCGATTGGGATGATTTGGTGAAACCCGGCGTTTCCGTGGTGACTCCCAATCCCAAAACTTCCGGCGGCGCGCGATGGGCTTACCTGGCGGCCTATGCCTATGCCTTCGAAAAAAATGGCCATGACGATTCAAGGGCGCGC
>DASYZW010000747.1:0-7979 GCA_035945915.1 Verrucomicrobiia bacterium
GGCGATTCCCGCCGCATAAAAGGGGTCCACCGGCAATAACAACAAATTGATGGGATAGAGCAGCGCACCCTGGATAGAGGCGAGATTGGGTATGCCACATTCGAGGTTCGGGTTCCATAGGGGAAATTGTCCCCGCATGAATTCCCGATGCGTGAACTCATGCTGCGGAACAAACACCAGATATTGGTCGGCCAGGAGGGAATTTGACGGCTGATTGGTGCTCTCCAACCACGGCGCAAAATTGAAGATGCCGTCCGAAGGAACGAGTCCCCTGCCCTCAAACAACGAAACGTGCAACAGCACGGCGATAACGCCGGCCAGCGCGACAACCCAAAGGCAAAAACCGCCGGGCGTCGTGCCGTCGGTCACTGACGAAGAACCAATCGAAGCGGGCCTGGCTCCGACCGGCAGCGGTGGCGGAGGTTCATTCATCACGATGTTCTCGCATGCTTTCTGACGGTGAACTGAAGCGTTTATCCGCCGGCAGCCATTCCAACGCCCGTTCCCGGCTCGGTTTGACTTTTGGCATCGAGCAATTCGGCAATTTTAGCCTGGTCCAGCCCCGAGGTTTCGAGCGCCACTTCGCGCACGGTGCGGCCGCTTTCGTAGGCGGCCTTCGCGATCTTCGCGGCTTTGTCGTATCCGATTACCGGCGCGAGCGCGGTACACATGGCCAGGCTTTTTTCGATGTTGCTCTCGCATTTCTGCGCGTCCGCTTCCAGGCCGGCGACGCAACGGCGGGCGAATACCCGGCTGGCCGTCGTCAGCAATTCAATGGATTGCAATAAATTGTGCGCGGCCACCGGCAGCATGGTGTTTAATTCAAAACTGCCAAACGTGCCGGCGAACGTGACCGCCGCGTCATTTCCGATGACTTGCGCGCCCACCTGGATGACCATTTCACACATCACGGGGTTGACCTTGCCGGGCATGATGGACGAACCGGGCTGCGTGGCGGGCAGTTTAATTTCACCCAGACCGCAACGCGGGCCCGAACCGAGCCAGCGAATGTCGTTGGCAATTTTGATCAGGCTCACCGCGACCGTCTTGAGCGCGCCGCTGGCTTCGACCAATGCGTCAATGGCGCCCTGCGCCTCAAAATGATTCGGGGCCTCGCGAAGGTTCAATTTAATTTCAGCCGCAATGCCGGCGATGGTCCGCCGCGAAAATTCAAGGTGCGTGTTGATTCCCGTGCCCACGGCCGTGCCGCCCAGCGGCAGTTCGCCCAGGTGTTTTTCGAGCGATTTCATTCGCGCAATTCCGTGCGCAACCTGGCCGGCGTAGCCGCTGAATTCCTGGCCTAGGCGGATGGGCGTGGCGTCCTGCAAATGCGTCCGGCCAATCTTCAGAACCGGGTCGAATTCGCGCGCCTTGCGGTCCAAAGCCGCGCGCAATTCTTCGAGCGCGGGAATGAGGTTATGAACAATTCCATCCAGCGCGGCGAGGTGAATCGCCGTGGGAATCACGTCGTTCGAAGATTGTCCCCGGTTGACGTGGTCATTTGGATGGATGGATTTGTCCCCGCGCTTGCCGCCGGAAAGTTCGCACGCTCGATTGGCGACGACTTCGTTGACGTTCATATTCGTTGAGGTACCCGAACCGGTCTGGAAGATATCCACGACAAAATGCGGGTCCCATTTCCCTTCGATTACTTCCTGGGCCGCCTGTTGCACGGCGTTGGAAATGTTTTGGGGCAGGAGATCGAGCGAAGTATTTGCGGCGGCCGCATGTTTCTTGATCAGGCCCAGCGCGCGAATGAACTGGCGCGGAAAGCGTAAATTGCTAATGGGAAAATTTTCCACGGCGCGGGCGGTTGAAGCGCCATAGTAGGCGTCCGCCGGCACCTGCATTTGCCCCATGGAATCGGATTCGGTCCGGAATTGAGTGCTCATGGCGGCAAAGTCTATTGCGATGCGGAAAAAATTCCAGAAAACAAATTACCTCGTTTGTCACCGCATGCGGATATCCGTGATTGTTACGTCTCACTTCACTCGTTGCGCCGCTAAATGCGGCGCGGACACCGCAGCGCGCTCTCCCTACCTGTCAAAAATGATTTGCGCGCCCGACCAATCGGGGCGACTTTGCGCCAGGAGAAACAATGAAAGTAATGAGGAAATGGTCTTTGCCGCTGGGAACGATCGCCACACTGATTTTTTGGGCCGGATGCATCGGCCCGCATTATACTAAAAAAGACATTCTCGTTTCAGGACGACCGGCGCCGCATCTTCACGGACCGCATGATCCGGCAATCGGGACAAACCTCACGACCAATCTTTGGACGAAGTCGCCACTGCCGGATCGCGCCGCTGAAGTTGTCGTGACCGTTGCCAAATCCGCGGGCGTCCAGGGCTGGAAGGACTTTCATATGCGCGCGAAAGCCACTGGCGTGGTGCTTCAACACGAACTTTCATCCAATGGCTTTTTGACGATGGATATCCGGCTTTGGACCTTGACGTTAAATCATGTCCAAATTCCTTTATCGGGGCCGCCCAAATATATGCGGTTCGAAGTTTTTCTCGGCAAAGTCTCCGTGGATAAGGAAGTCTATGACAGCACCAACGAAGTGATTTCCGGCCGGGGCAAATTCGTCTGGGACTCCGATGGCTGGTTCGAAATTCATCCGCAAAAAACCGGCGACATCCAGCCAATCACGCCGCCCCGTCCGGCGGCGATTGCGGGACCTGGGCGGCGCGAATAATCCGTCCAAACGCGAACCGATTTCTCTACTGGATCGTCACGGTCAGCCTCATGAAGACCTGGGTGCTGGCGCCAATGGGGACGCTAAAGACGTGCGTTGGCGGCACCGCGGAGGGATCGCCCGTGTCGGTGACAGCGTGCCAATCGTTGGGAAGCATTGTCGTGCTCCATTGCGCGCCATAGGTGACGCCGCTGACACCGGTCGGCTCACTAAAACTATAGAAGAAATTGCCTCCGCTTACCTGCACCGCAGGCAGCATGCTGATGGTCGCCGTGCTGGGGTCCTGGTACGGTCCAAGAAAGGCGAAGACGGAATAGTTTTCGATACCGGTATTATAAGGATCCGCAGTCAACGCAGCGTTTCCGGTCGTGCCGCCAAACCACTGTTGTTGCCAGCTCTGGGCGGTCGAAAGGGTTGTGAAAATGCCAACCTGGCTGTAGCCGACGCCCACGCTGTTGGTCGCAAAGGCGGCATAGGCGTAATCCGTGCCGGGCGCCAGCCCGCTGACATCCACCGTGAATGCCCCTGCCGTGGCGGTTCCGATCACGACGTTCACTCCCGTTCCTCCAATCTGCGGGTTGCTGTTCACATTCAGCGGCGCGTACACGACGCCGACCGCGGTGACCGGGTCGCCCCCGCTGTCAGTCACGGCGCCCCCAAGCGTCACGCTCGTGGCGGTTTCATTCGTGTCGGTTTGATTTGCCACGGTTGGCGGCATCGGAGCCAATACATTGATCTGGACCACGGCATTGGAACTGACGCCATTCGTGCTCACAAGTTGATACGTAAAAGTGTCCGTAGGAGTGCCTTCTTCAGGATCGAGGCCGGCGCTGATGTAGCCCGGCTCGGGCGTATAGATGAATGAGCCATCGGCATTCAACGTAAACGAGGACGCGTAATGCGGCCCTTTGACCAGAACCGCCGATACGCCATTGTTGAATTCGGCATACTGAGTCACGGTGCCGGGAGGTTCGGTCAACGTGGTCTGGTAATCCGTGGAGAAGCTCAAGGTGGCGGTTGGAATCGCCGCCGTTTTGAGCGGGGACGGCACGGATATTTGCCAGGTGCCATACCAAATTTGATCGACGGGGTAGGCATCCGGGCCAAGGGCAGTAATTGCGGTTCCATCCGGCGAGATGGTGACCGGATTCGCGCTATAAGGGTCACCCAATGTCGGGAAGGCCTGCGGGGCGATGTTTTCCGATACCAAATAATCAAGATACCCGCTGCCATTGCCAACCGTCCAAATGGCCGGGAAATACAGGTTTTCAATCCCGACCGCTTCTGTTCCATCGGCAGTACAGGCACTTGGAGGAAAAGGCAGGTCCTGGTATCCGGCTTGCGTGTAGCGAAAGCCCATCCAACCGCCGCCATCCGTTAGCCGGCCATATATAACTGTCCCATCATCGCTCATACACGTCGGCTCGAGATAAAATGCGTTCGGAAACTCCGCCGGGAGCGGCAGCACCGTCATGCCATTGGTCGCATTCCAAATGAAGCCACTATTGTGTCCGCTATCGATGGAACTGTAGCCGGCCACCAGGGTGCCGTTGCTGTTGATTGCGGTCGCGTATGTTTGTTGGACGGCGCTTCCAAGAAATCCCAGGGACGCAAACGTTCCGCTGGCAATATTGTAGACGTACGTTTCGACTTTGGTGGAGTAAACCGTTCCGTCCTGGACCAGCAATGTCGAACCGTCGCCGGAAACGGCGGTCGCGCCCATGGTGACTGCTCCCGGGTCATCCGGCGGCGCGGGAACGACCGATTCAACGCCATTGACCCAGTAGGCGGCGACCTGGATCGATGCTCCATTTGTCGTGGTTCCGGTAACAGAACCGGCCACCACCGAACCGTCATGGCTGATGCCCGTCGTGGTTCCGTAAATCTGTTTGGAGGAATCGAAACCCAGCGTGACCGGAAGGCCCACCCATCCGGAATTCGTCGTATAAAGCGCAGGCGAACCAAAGACGCCGACATATCCGATGCCGTCGATGCCGGCATAGATGCCGCCGTTGGCGGCGGCTGTCGCATAGTTCAGGTACTCGCCCATTTTGATTTCCGAATATTGGGCCTGCAACAACATTGGCGATACCACCGTGGCGGAAACAAGCATGCCGACAAACCGGCGCAGTCGATAAACCAAGACTTGCAAGAGGAGGGAAAGCTTAGTTTTCATAAATTAATAGATTATGTCGGATTGTTCTGGTGTCAAAGACCGTTTGATTTGTTTAAGGGGTTATCACCCGGTAATAACGGTTCATAAACTGAGTGACATTGGTATCGGTAAATGTGAATGAGGCGCCGGACGGAAAATTCGTCGCGATGATCGCCCACGAATTCGGATCGGACAGATTCGTAGTCGCCTGGACGTAAGTTGTTTGCGCAATTGGGGCCTGGACGGTGAATTGGAAACTGCCGGGGCCGGCCTGGATCGCGGCCGGTGATTTAAGGGTTGCTGATTGTGGAATGGGGTTGGCTACAGTAACCGAGGTGGACAGAGTGCCGGTAAACGCCGAATAGGTTCCCTGCGCATCAACTCCAGCTACGTACCACAGGTGCGATTTGCCGGGAGTTAATCCGTTCACGATCCCGTTTGTACCCGTCAGTTGCAACACAGTCGGAATATTTGTGGCCGGTGAAAATCCGCGTTCCATGATCGCGTAGCTGGTAACGGGCGAATATAAACCATTTTGCGCCGGGCCGGGAGACGGCGTCCAGGCCAGGCTTACGGAGGTGGATGTCAGCCCGGTGACCCAGATGCTCGGCGGGCCTTGCGGTTGAGTCGTATACACGGAAAACCACGTATTATAGTAAAATCCGGTTGAGCCGCCCGGACCGGTCGCACTGAGGGCATACGTCGCAACCGTCCCTGGCGCCAATCCTGAAAAGGTAATGGAATTTGTCGGGATGCCGGTCGCAATCACCTGATAATTTACCCCTCCGCCACTTCCCTTGGGACTATGATATGGATGAGGAATGGCAAGTGAATACGTGACCGGCCCGGCGGCGGGATCCTGGGGAGCCCAAGTGATGGTCGCGGAGGTGTCGGAGACGGTCACTTCCAAGATATTGCTGGGCCAGGATGGCGGCGGATTTGGCACAGTGATGGTGAAAGAGTAGTTGGTTGCACCAGAGTAGTTAGCGGCCTGAATCGTCACCGGGTTCGCGCCGATCTGATCCAGTCCCCGCGGCGTCCAACTGATTGCGCCGCTATAATAATCCACCTGCATCCCGACGGGCCCACTGACCAATGTATACGTCGCCGGCGGACTGCTCGTAGCGTTGATCGTCGAAACGTAGTTACCCAAATAGACGGCGCTTGTAGCCGGGAATTCAACAAACTGGGGCGCGCTGTCCGTCATGCTAAAATCCTGGCTTCGCCAAACGTCTCCGCTGTCATTACCATTCGTATCCACACCTCCCATGACAATAAGACGGTTCTGGCTGTCTACCGAAACGGCTGCCAGGCTTAATCCCTCCGGCAGTGGCGTGGAGATCGTCCACGAATTGGCGATGGGATCGTAGACCTGGACGAGATTCGTGGAAACGCCGCCACAGGCGCCGCCAACGACGTAGATCCTGCCGTCCGGACCAAGCGTGGCGCCGCAACCCGCCACGGGGACCGGCATTGATGCCACCGTGCTCCAGGTGTTTCCGCTCACGGAATAACGAAGCACCGCCGCGGAATCGACCCCGGACACTGTGTCGGTGTACCCGCCAAAAATATAAATGTAGTTCGTCTTGTCGAAGACCGCGGCAAAGTCGTACCGCGGCAAGGGCATTGACGCAACATAAGTCCACGCGGGCGCCGTGTCGCCAAAAGCAAGCCGCTCCACCGATTTGAGCGCATTGCCGTTTTCATCCAAACCGCCAATGGCATAACCGTTGCCACTTCTATCAGAAGCATAACCCAAATAAGAACGCGCAGAATTCATGTTTGGCATAAAGGGCGGAGTATCGCCGGAAAGGTTATCCGCAATCGTTGTGTTTTGGGAAACAGTGCCGTCGGTACCGCCATAGACAACGAGATTTCCGTCATAAACCACCGCTCCGCCTGCGATATTCAAGCTGTTAAACGACGGCAAATACGTCCAATACGCGTTGGTGGGCGTGAGGTACACGGGGTAACTGAGCGCGTAATAGTAGTACTCATACGCATCGCCGCCCGAGAGGATATTTCTGCCATTATCGTAAACCGTGGCGGAGCCGCTCATCGGAATCCCGATATTCGGACCGGGAAACCACACGAGGGGCGCGGCATTAAGCCGGCCGCGACCAAGCAAAAGGACCAAAGAAAGAATCAAGATAAAAACATTTTTCATGAGCGTTACGGGTTCATTTAAGCCGGCCTGACAATCCGCGCAAACGTTGATCGGCTTGCGCGGGACAATTATCGGCGTCGCATACCGACAATAATATTTTCTCATCTTAGTCAAGATTGCTCTATCAATATTTAGTGCTCTTAAAAGCCGGCCGGACAGGTTTCCATCTTTCTGCCGCTTATAGAATTACTTTAGCATTGCGCATGCCCGCGAGAATGGGCCGCCGCCGCGTTTGCGGATTGCTAACCGAGATGGGAACAATTTGAGACGAATTCGCCCGTGAACATTGACGCTTTTCAGATAATGCAGGCGGGTGACCGAAATCGGGCTTGAAGTTTGAGATAAAATAAATGGTCCGATTTCGATGTCCGCCGATGGCGCCTGGTACGGATTCGGACCGAACCAAGAGCCAACCATCCAGCTGATGGCAATCGCATTCAGATAAAATTGTTTTATAAAATGCATCGTAAACCGGCAAGATTGCCTTGAAGTTTTCCCTTCTGACGGTTATACTTATGGCTTGGCTGGCGAATATTATCAGATACCAGCACGTTGTTGTGAAAAATTTCCGCTACAGAAAACTTTTATGCGAGTATGGGGTCGCCCGGAAGACTTGTAGCGTCGGCGTCACTTCGATTGGCGCCTGCCTGACGGCGTTGCTTTTTTGCCTTTTATTGCCAGCGGCCCAACGTCTGCACGCCCAGAATTTTTCAGATATGTTCGCGGACAGCCAAACAATTTACGATTCATCGATTACGATCCTGGACTCAAATACGAACGCGACTTTGGAACCCGGGGAACCGCACATCGCCGGAAAGATCGGCGGCCACTCCGTTTGGATTGCGTGGCAACCGCAGGAAAACGGAGTGGTAACCATGAGCACGGCAAGCAGCTCCTTTGACACCTTGTTAGGGGTTTATACTCTCGAGAATAACGATTCGCCCGGAGTGCAAAACCTG
>DASYZW010000748.1:0-5885 GCA_035945915.1 Verrucomicrobiia bacterium
TCGATTTCACCAAACAAATGGGTGGCGAATATATCCTGGTCGTTCCCGGCGCGGTCGGCAGGCCAACTGCCTATGACAAATCGGAATTCGAGCGCAGCGTTGCCACGCTTCAATTGGTCGCCGATTTGTTTTCAAAGAGCAAAATTAAGGCGGCCATTGAACCAATCCGCGCGGCGGAGGTCAGCTTTATCCACACGATCGCCGACGCAAAGGGCTACATTGCCGCCGTCGGCCACCCGGGCATCGGGCACATCAACGGCGACGTTTACCACATGCAATCCCAGGAATCGCACATCGGCGAGGCTTTGCTGGACGCCGGTGACCGGCTTTTAAACCTCCATATGGCCGATAGCAATCGCTGCGCGCTGGGTGAAGGCGCCATGGACCTGGATTGCATTATCATGGCGTTGTATCTCATTGGCTTTAACAGCAAAGGTCATTACGTAACTCCCGAGCCACTTGGTCCCGGAGGAGATCCCTATCCGGCGATGCACGGCAAGCCTGACAAGAAGTTGCTCGATAAAATGGTCAGCCAAAGCGCCCGCTATTTCCGAGAACGCGAGGAAGCGCTTTTGTCAGAATAGCGCTTAAGCGCCTTTTGTCAGACCATCCGAAAGAGAAGCGCGTGGTTGCCGGCGGCATCTTTTGAGTTTTCTATCCGAACTGCAATTGTTACGTTGCCTGTGGCATGCGACGTACACAATTGCAGCCGCTGGTTGATTTCATCGTTTCCGGGTTCCTTCAAGCCGGCTTTGTTGTTTTTTTGACACTGGCGATTTCCTCGCACGGCGCGGACCTTTCCGGAGTTAAATTCGGGCCGCCGGGAGATTGGGTGCGGCCACAAATGTTCAACGGCCAGTCTTCCTTGCGTTCTTCTGATCCCGGCGCGAACGACCGATTGCGTTTGTTGGAACATCAGATCAATGCCGGCGAAAACGAGGAGTTTTTTCACCTTGACCGGGAGATTCTTACCATGGACGGAGTTGAAAATGATTCGACACTAAAAATAGATTTTGATCCAAATTACGAAACGCTCACATGGAACTGGGCGCGAATCTGGCGCGACGGCCAGCATTTCGACCGGCTCGATACAAACAGCGTCCAGGTTGTACGACGGGAGCAGGATCTGGATGAAGCCATGCTCAACGGCGAAAAAACCGCAATTTTGGTTTTGAATGACGTTCGCGTCGGCGACGTGATTGATTATGCATATTCGCTCAAAGGGGAAAATCCGATTTCGGCCGGCCATTTTTCAGCGGTCATTCCGGTCCAGGAGATCGAGCCGGCCGATCGCCTCCTGACTCGTCTTCTATGGCCCCGGGGCAAAGGTCTTTACGCTATCGGGCACGGATGTTCCGTGCAACCTATCACGGTCACTGGCAAGGACACCCTTGAGGTGACCTGGGATTTTCCCGACGTTCCGGGCGCGACGGTTGAAGATTCGCTGCCCGAATGGTTTGATCCTGAACATTGGGTGCAGGTGAGCGACTTCAAAACCTGGGCTGAGGTCAATCAATGGGCACTTAAACTTTTTGAAAGTGCGGATGCATCGCCGTTTTCCGCGGAATTGTCGGCGAAAATCGATGATTGGAAACGAATTCCAAACCAGGAAGAGCAAATTCTCTCGGTTTTGCGGTTTGTCCAGGACGAGGTGCGCTACTTCGGGATAGAAATCGGGGCAAGTTCCGAGAAACCTGCGAGCCCGTCGATGGTTTTTTCGCGACGATTTGGCGATTGCAAAGACAAATCCTTATTGTTTGTGGCGATCCTCCGTGCGCTGGGCATTCAGGCGTTTCCCGTCCTCGTGAATGCCGCATACGGACGTTCCATCGAAAGCTGGCAGCCGAGCGTGGGCGCTTTTGATCACTGTATCGCGCGGGTCCAGTGCTACGGTCAAAACTATTACCTGGACCCCACTATGACTTATCAGCGGGGGCCGTTAACGGCTCATTATCTTCCGAATTATGGGTACGGCCTGGTGATTTCTCCCTGGACGACACGGTTAACGGTCATTCCACAAACGACCGGTTTGCCCGAGACAACCACGACCGAGTATTTCCGGATGGGAATGGTAAACCAACCGGCAACGCTGAAAGTGGTCACCGTCGCTGAAGGCCGCGACGCCGATGTTCTGCGGGAGACATTCGCCACAATCAAACAGGCCGATATCGAAAAGAATTACACTCATTTTTATTCAGTCTTGTATCCGGAAATTAAAATGTCCCAACCCATCACTGTTGAAGATGACGAAGACCAGGATCGGTTTCAAACCACTGAGTCTTATTCCATTAATAACATGTGGACCCGGCCGGAGAAAGGTGTTCATAAAGTCGAGTGCGAATTCTTTCCTTCCAACATTTCCGCTTTGCTCAAAAAACCGATTGATACGGACCGGGCGCTCCCTCTTGGGGTCAGTTTTCCGGAACATCAAATTTTACGCACGGAAGTAAGTCTGCCTATCGATTGGAGCCAGGGCACGGATGAAAAATCCGTCAACGATCCCGCGTTTTCATTCCGAAAGTTATATCAATCCGGCGGGAATAAAGTCGTCATGGAATATGAATACCAGGCACTGGCTGATTCAGTCGCCCCTGAAGCCGTCGGCGATTATCTTAATAGTATCGACCGGTCTGCCAAATGGCTGGGTAATACATTGACGTGGGCTACTGTGACCGTGATGTATCCCTGATGGCAGGTTTGTAAAATGACTTTCGCCGCTGATTGCTTTGTTGTGCCCATTAATGATGTGAAATCTCCATTTCAGATGCCGGCTTTAAAAGTGAAATAACCTCATCGTCCTCCGTGGGACAAAACTGATCGTAAAATTGTCCCACCGCCTGAAAATCCGCTTCTTCGGACAAAATTTCGACGTCATCCGCTACCCGCCGCAGGCGTTCCACGGCGTTGATAGACGCCACCGGGGCAGAAACAATGACTCTTCTGGAATTCTGTTTGCGCGCGGAAAGAGCAGCCACTTCAGCGGTCGCGCCGGTTGCTAATCCATCATCCACCAGCAAAACAGACTTACCCTCCAGTGACAAGCTTGCATGAAGGTGAAATCGCCGGGCGTAATTTTGAAGTCGTTCCCGTTCTTCACTGATGATTTTTTCCAGCTTCTTCAACGGGACGGGAAACTCCGTAAGGTTTTCTTGATTAAGGAAGACACAGTCCGGCTCAGCGAGCGCGCCGACGGCAAATTCCGGCTGGTAGGGGTGGCCGATTTTGCGGACGACTAAAACGTCCAACGGAAGCTTCAGGATTTGAGCGACGCCGGCTGCGACAACAACTCCTCCGCGCGGTAATCCTAAAACCAGGTCGGCTTCGACGCCGCGCTGCCGGAGAAACTCTCCCAGCCGTTCTCCGGCCTCCTGACGTGAGGCGAAGATCATACTTACAAATCGCGCCTTTTTCGCGAAAATGCAAGCCTGCTTTTACTGGCGTACCAGCGTTCCCACCTTGTCCCCAAGCACTACACGCTTCAGATTGTGCGGCTTCGAAAAGTCAAAAACGATGATCGGCATTTTGTTATCCATGCACAGTGAAAACGCGGTCGAGTCCATGACTTTCAGTTGCCGTTGAAGGGCGTCCAGATATGTTATTTCTGAGAATCTTTTCGCGCCCGGGTTCTTCTTCGGGTCGCAATCGTAAATGCCATCGACCTTGGTCGCCTTCAGAATGACTTCGGCGCCGATTTCGTTGGCGCGCAAGGCGGCGGCGGTGTCGGTGGAAAAATAAGGATTGCCCGTGCCGCCGCCAAAAATGACAACCCGTTTTTTTTCCATGTGGCGGACTGCTCGCCGGCGGATAAAGGGTTCGGCGACCTGCGCCATTGCAATGGCGCTTTGGACTCGGGTAGGGCAGCCGAGTTTCTCCAGGGCATCCTGGAGGGCCAGCGCGTTGATGACCGTGGCAAGCATGCCCATATAATCGCCCGTGGCGCGCTCGATCCCGTGCTCGCTACCGGTCAGGCCGCGAAAAATATTGCCGCCCCCGACCACCACGACAACCTGCACGCCCAATGCCCGAACCTCGCACACCTGTTTGGCCATGTGATTCACGGCCTGGGCTGAGATACCCATTCCATGCGCGTCGCCCAGCGATTCGCCGCTTAATTTAAGCAGAATCCTGGAAAATTTTGGTTTCTTACTGGCGCTCATAGGGGTTCCGTGACGCAAACATGGGGCATCTTGTAACAGTCCACGGCGGCAAGGTCAAACTGAATGGATTTTAAAAGGATTTTTCCGCGAACTGGAACGATCAACTTTCTTACAGGAATGGCGCAAACAATCGATTCAGGGCATCCCACAATTTCACCGCAACCGATCGCGCATTCACCTCGTTCAGGGTGACTTCGTGGGCCCCCTCGAGTTTGAGTTCTACAATCTTTCCCAATTTTTGCGCGAAATCGGGGCCGTAACATTCGACATTTAACTCAAAATTAAGCCGCAGACTGCGCACGTCCCAATTCGCCGACCCGATCAAAACCCAATGGCCGTCCACAATCATCAACTTGGAATGATCGAATGGCGGCGGTGTCAGCCATACCCGGCAACCGCGTTCAAGCACCTGCCACCACAGCGAACGGGACGCCCAATGAACAAAGGGCAGGTTGTTTTTCGCGGGCAAAAGTATGTCCACTTTCACGCCGCGCAAGGCGGCGAGGTTCAGCGCCGTGATGATGGCTGAATCCGGCAAAAAATACGGCGTCACTATTTGTATCGACGATTGCGCTTCCGTTAGCGCGGCCAGCAGCGTCCAGCGCAGTTTCTCAAAGTCTGCATCCGGGCCGTCAACAATCACTCGCGCCACAACTGCGCCGACTTCCTTTGATTCCGGAAACCAATCGTTGCCCTCAAGCACCTCCCTGGTCGTAAATGCCCAATCGTTCACGAATGCTTCCTGCAATTGGATGACCGCCGGTCCTTCAATTCGAAAGTGAAGATCTCGAATCGGGCGGCGCGGATTTCGGGCCAGAATGTTGCCCTGCCGAATGTTGATGCCGCCGCTGAAGCCGATTCGACCGTCCACCACGAGGACCTTCCGATGGTTGCGGAGATTAATCGTCGCAACTCTCCATGGCGCCAAAATGGAGGAGGGCAGAAATCGCGCGCAGTTGATTTTTTCATGTCTCAGTTTGTGCATGATGGACGGCCATGAATAGCGCGCGCCGGCCGCGTCCACCAGCACGCGGACCTGCACTCCCCGTTTGACGGCGCGACCCAGAGCGGTAACGAACTCTCTTCCACTCGAGTCGTTGTCAAAAATATAAGTGCAAAGTGAAATACTTCGCGTTGCCGAATCAATGGCCGCGAGCATCGCTGGAAACGCCTCGTCACCATTGACGAGCGGTTGAATCGCGTTCCCGGGCATCAGCAGTTGCGCGACCACCCGGCTCACAACTCGGGACAACATTCTTAAATGCTGCGCCTCGACTTGTTCCGTTTCGCCAAAGTTATCCGGAACCTGGCGGGTAATGGTATTGTGAACGCCCAGCGAAACCGCGCGGCGCCGGATGCGATTGATTCCAAAAGTGATATACAGGATCGGTCCCAGTACCGGGACGAGCCAAATAATGCCGATCCAAAGCGCCGCCGCGCGCGAATCCCGTTTGTGCAGCAGGGCATGGCCGCAGGCGAGCACCGCAGCCACGAAGCAAACGATGCTTAAGTGCGGCCAAAACCGGGAGATCGCATCCAGGCGGCTCATTGGCCATGAAACTATGGCAAGCTTTCGCCCGATGCGAGAATTTAAACCCCCGGCTTACTTTGAAAGGCGGCTTATTATTGGGCGTAATCCACGTCGAAGCGAACTGCCTCAAACCGGTCGGTGTCCTTGATTGTCAGCAGTCCATTGGAATACGACCATCCTTTAGGCGCATTCGCCAG
>DASYZW010000749.1:0-2136 GCA_035945915.1 Verrucomicrobiia bacterium
ATTGTCGGCCCAGGGATGGTTTGCGCGCGGCATTACGGACCCGTCACGTTATGGGTTTAGGACCGGGAACCTTTCCGTCACGGTAACGCTCAAAGACGGGCGGAGCTTCACGCTGGATTTTGGGCTTCAAGGCGGGCAAACCGCTTTGGCGGCGGTAACGCTGGACGGCGAACGCTGGGTATTTGTCTGTCCGCCGAACCTCTATTGGTTCATCAAGACATATTTGATGCCGAGCGTTCAATGATTGAACTTCGGCCTCATTTCGGCGAACGTTTTGCCAGATGGGCGATCAGACCCGCTTTTGGACCAAATGGCGCACGCGTTTTCGGATATGCCGGATTTGCGTGTGGCTTTTCATTTTGGCGCTGGTGTGTGTAGTATTCTGGCTTAACCAGATTGGCTTTCCCGATTTTGTAAAGCGTCCGCTAATTGATGCGTTGCGGCAGCACGGCATCGCCCTGGAATTTGTCCGCCTGCGCCTGAACTTTGTCCGGGGCCTTGTGGCCGATAATGTGCGCATCGGTGGCGAATCGCCGGACAGTCCGACATTGTCCCTCCAGGAAGTCCAACTGCAAATCAATTATCACGCCCTGCTCCGCCAGAAATGGCAATTGGACGGCGTCGTCTTGCGAAACGGCAAGTTTGTGCTGCCCGTCTCCGCTTCGAACGAACCTCCGGTGGCCCTGACGTTTGACCATATTCAAACTGAACTGCGATTCCAAACCAATGACGTGTGGGCTCTCGACAATTTTCAGGCCAACTTCGCCGGGGCGAAAATCATTTTGTCCGGCCAGGTCGCCAACGCGAGCGCGGTATCCAACTGGGGCATGTTGCACGGGAAAAGAGGGCTCCGCGGCGCGTCGCAGTCACAACTAAAAAAGATTGAAACGACCCTCAGCGAAATTCATTTCAACAGAAATTCACAGGTGAGCCTGAATGTTCATGGGGATGCGCAGCACATTAATTCGTTTTTCGTATTTTTAACGGTCAACGCTCCGGGAGCGCAAACGCCCTGGGGCAGCGCGGATAATCTGGAACTGGTGGCTCACTCGACCGGCCCCGCAGACCGCTCAAACACCGCTGCGGCACCGCCACTGGAAATCGACTGGAAAGCGCAACTCGGACGCCTGAAGACGGGCACGGCCAGCGTCGACTACATTTTTTTCGCGGGTTCCTGGCATGCAAACGGCGAAATTGACTGGCAAAGCGAAGTAGCGCGCCTGCAATCTGAAAAACTGAACGCGGAATACATGTCGTGCGCCGGTTACTGGCGGCCTCCGGAACTTGAAATTACGAATATTTATGCCCGCCTGGGCGGCGGGCGGCTCCGCGCCGCGGCAAGCCTGAATACGGACACGCATGAATTCCAATTTACGAATTCCTCATGCTTTAATCTGCAGGCGATTGCCGATCTGTTAACTGAAAAAACGCGGGAGCGACTGGACCAGTTAAAGTTCCCACAACCGCCTGAATTTGAGGCGAGCGGTTCTTTAATTTTGCCAGGATGGAGCAATGACTTGTCCTGGTTGTGGGACACTAATATCCAGCGTTCAATCAGGTTAAATGGCCGATTGTCCGTCACCAATCCCGCAATCAGTGGTTTTTCATTGAATTACGTCCATGCGCGTTTTTCCTATTCCAATGAAATCTGGACAGTGCCGGAAGCTCTCATCACGCGCGGCGACAGCCGCCTTGAAATTCAGGGTGCCGAGAATGATTCAACGAAGAACTATCAGTGGCATGTTAGCGGGGCAATTTCATCAGATGTTGTCGAACCATTTTTAAACCAGAAAGCGGCGCGCCAATTTCATGAATATTCGTTTCGGGAGCCACTTTCTTTAGATGCGCAAATCGCGGGACGTTTATACGATTACGACAGCGTCATCGCCGACGGCCATGCGGCACTCACCAACTGCGTTCTGCGGGGCGAAGCAATTGACCGCGCGGAATCGGATTTCCACTATGCACATCAGGTCATAGAGCTTCGCAATCCGCATCTGGCGGCCGGCGAGCAAACGATGCATGCTGACGCGGTTCGGATTGATTGGCCCGGCGACCGGATTTATTTCATCAACGGCCGGGGAATCGCCAAACCCCAGGCAGTCGCCAATGCCATTGGACCTCTCCAGGCACAGG
>DASYZW010000750.1:0-2272 GCA_035945915.1 Verrucomicrobiia bacterium
CCAGGTAATTTTCAGTCGCGCATGACCAAAGGGCACCGCCTGATTTTTGGAAATTCGAAACGTCAATTTTCGAATCGTGGATGGCGCATTCGTAAAATTGAGTATCGTTTCGGTCTTGCCAGGTTCGAGAGCCGGGATTTCATTGGTAATGATATTGAGATTTGGCGGAGAGACATCCGTTCCCGCGCGATTGATAAGGTCCAGGACGTCCTTGTTCGGCGGAGTTCGTCCATCCCATGAGGTTAACGGCTGCGAGAGCGGCGTACCTTTTACAAATTGATCGTAAATATAGTAGCCGGTTCCGTAATGAGTCCGCGAATAGCCCATCCTAAAAGATTGTTCGAACGGGATTGGCACCCAGGAGAGATCCGCCCCCTGGGTGACGGACCAGGTTAATCCCAGTGGAGGAGGAAACAAACTTGCCGGTAATAACGTTGAATTCTTAACCGGGTGCGCCGGATCGGCTGTGCTGCTTTCGCTGATGAGATGATCCGTTCCATCCACGACAAAATGCCACGGACTTCCGTGCCAATGATTATATCGAGCAAAATACAAAACTCCGGCGCCCGCGACGTCCAGGGTCACATTGTCGTCGTCTGCCAGTTGATAAAGAAAGTGGCTGCCGTCGGCGCCTTCGTTTCCTCCGCGCCGGTCATACGTGCTGCGCATGTAGGCGCGCATCCCAATTCGCTGATAAGGCCAGCGCGCCCATTGCCGATACGCGTCCAGGCCAGTGGGAATGGGCAGTGAGGAAACTTCCGCGACGGCAGAAAAAGCCAGGGCGAAAGCGCACCCGAGCAACAAAACGAGGCAGATGGTTCGGATCGACGGCACGTCTCTCTAAACGCTGAGTTTAAAGATTCCGTTAGGTTTTTCGACTGAAATGCAGCGATGATGCATCGCGGCGGGCGGAAGCGGAAACGAAGGCACTCCCACCCATGGCTCAGACATTGAACTTAAACAGCATGACGTCGCCGTCTTTTACCACGTATTCCTTGCCTTCCATTCGGTACAGCCCTTTGTCGCGAGCGGCGGCGATGGAGCCGCACTGGATCAAATCGTCGTAGGCAACGGTCTCGGCTTTGATGAATCCGCGTTCGAAATCGGAATGAATGACGCCCGCCGCCTTAGGGGCGGTGTCGCCGGAATGAATCGTCCATGCGCGGGCTTCCTTTTCTCCGGCCGTGAAATAAGTTCGCAGCCCGAGCAGGTGATAGGTGGCGCGGATGAGGGAGCCGACGCCGGACTCGTTGACGCCCAATTCTTTCAGAAACAGGGCTGCTTCGTCGGCGGAAAGATCACTCAAATCACTTTCGATTTGCGCGCTGATGACGACGGCTTCGCAGGCGAGGCGCGTTTTGACGTATTCAGTCACCTTTTGGACGAAGGGATTATTGTCCGCGCCGGCCAATTCGTTTTCTTTGACGTTGCAGGCGAAAATGGTGGGTTTGTCGGTTAGCAGGAAAAAGCTTTTGGCGAGGATTTTTTCTTCCGGGGTCAATTCGACATTGAGGGCCAGTTTGCCGGCGTCGAGCGCGGATTCCAGTTTGACGAGGACCGCGTTTTCAGCGACGGCAGCCTTGTCGCCGCGCTTGACGTCCTTGGAAAGCTTTTCACGACGTTTCTTCACGTTATCAAGGTCGGCCACGGCCAATTCAGTATTGATGATTTCGATGTCGCGGACGGGGTCCACGCTGCCGGTCACGTGGTGAATGTCCGCGTCCTCGAAGCAACGGACGACCTGGACGATGGCGTCCACTTCGCGAATATGAGAGAGAAATTTATTTCCGAGGCCCTCGCCTTGCGACGCGCCTTTGACCAGGCCCGCGATGTCCACGAATTCGATGACCGCGGGGATAATGGTCTGAGTTTTGGCGATTTTGGCGAGCGGTTCCAGCCGCGAATCCGGCACGGTAACGACCCCGACGTTTGGGTCGATGGTACAAAAGGGGTAATTCGCCGCCTCGGCCTTGCGCGTGCGCGTGAGGGCGTTAAACAGCGTAGATTTGCCCACGTTGGGCAACCCGACAATTCCGGCTTTTAGCATAACATTATTACATTTTGTGTTTCGCCAGTTGCCAGGCGATATGAATGCCCTGGGCGCAGCCCAGGAGCAGCAGGCAAATTCCTGAAAACCGTTCCATCCGCAGCAGGGCCGGTTCGCTGAATTGGCCGCATTGGCGCGAAGCGGTAAAGCTCAGGGCGCAGAACCACAAGTTCGTTCCCATTGCGACGCCGGCAATGCACGAACTCTTCGCCGCCAAAGTATCAG
>DASYZW010000751.1:0-3374 GCA_035945915.1 Verrucomicrobiia bacterium
GGCGTCGGGCGCATGGTATCCCGGTTGAATGCGCATCGAGGCGGTGCCGGGCGGAGAAACGATCAGCGGTCCGGTGCCGAGCAAGGTTACGAAATCGTTCGCGTATTTATTTGTGACCTGCAGTTGGACCCACTTGTCTTCCTGATTGTTCGTCGTGAACGAGGATGAGACATAGTCCCAAATAAGGCCGCCGCTGCTATTATAGAATTGAACTTGCAGGCTGGCCCCGGCGCTATTCACCAACGGGTAGCCCAGGTTCGCGTCGGGTGTGAAAAACCACGCGCTGGCCGTATAAATCTGACCGGGCAGGGCGGGACGATCCTGGAATACTCCCGTATAGCTGTTGGGGCCTCCGCTGTATTCGATCAGGCAATTGGTCCCGTTAATGACAGAGACGTCGGGATTGGCTGTGGGATCAAATTGAGAATACCAATCGTTGGTATTTGCGAACGCCGTGCCGCCATAGCTTAACCAGCCGACAGCTGAGACCGGGGCAAATGCAGCACTTTCAAAGCTGGGATCAATCACATAATTGGTTTGAGCCTGCGAAAGCGGCACGATGACCAGAGACCCATTTGCCAACGTATTCGAGCCTACCGCATTCGTGACGTTCACCGTATAGGTTCCCGCATCCGCGGCCGTTGCGCCTGTGATTGTCAGCACGTTGGAAGTCACTCCTGAAAATTCGTTGGCATTGGCTAGATTTTGTCCATTCAGTTGCCATTGATATTTGAACGGCCCGTCGCCCGTTGGAGTTTCCGTGAAACTGGCGTTCTGGCCTGCCACCACTGCCAGGCTGGTCAACGCTGACGGTGAGATTGACAGTTGGACCGGCGCAATGACCACTGAACCGAGCGATGCCACGGTAGCCGGGTTGGCATTCGGCCCGATCACTTCAAATCCAAATTGCACAATTTCGCCCGAACTTGCTCCTGTCAATGGGTAAGTCACGCTATCCACCCCAGGGGTGAGATTCACGGTTTGTTCCCCGTTATATGCATAACCGGGGCCGAAATCTTTGATGAATGCGTCTGCGCTGTAGCCGCTGGCGAGCGTGTTGGAAAGCACATTAAAAGTAAATGTGACGGTGGCGCTGACATAGGTCCCCGCAGTTTCGTTGTATACAGCCCCATCCATTTGGTTTGCCCCAGTGCCATTTGGGTTCACCCAATAAGTATTGCCGGCAGCATAGGTGTTCACGTTCGGGCCGATCGTCAAAATGTTAGTCGAAAAGACCGCCGGCAAAGCAGCCAGACTCCAGGTACCAGCACCGCTGCCGCCGTCGCCAGGATAGTTAGCAACGGTATATGCTGTGGGTGCCCAACTCATGTAGGCGTCAGTTAAGTTGGCCGAACTGAACGTGACAGTTTGCGCATTCGCCACGCGGAATCCGCAGACCAAAATGGATGCGGCCAGGACGTTCTTGATTAGGGATTTGAAGTGCAGTTTCATAATTGTCGGACAGGTTGACTTTTGATCAATGCATTTGTCGCAGTGGATTGTAATATTTTATATCACACGACGACATTTGCGTCAACATTTATTTTAAATTTTTAAAAAGACAATTCCTGATTTTTAAGTTGTTTAAAATAAGACACTTGTGATTTTTACGACTCGCGGCCCAGGAAAACAGGCCGCTTTTTCCGGAATACTTGAACCGTTTAAGGTTTTGTCACAGGAATTTAACGTCTCCGCCTAAACAGTTACCGATTGGGATGGTCTAATAATACGAACCGGGATTTTTTGGCCGGCTAAAAACTGTTTTACGTCGGCCACGGTATAATTGCCAAAATGGAAGATGCTCGCAGCCAGGACCGCATCGGCTTTGCCTTCAAGGAGGACTTCTGCCATGTGCTCAAGCGTGCCGGCGCCGCCGCTGGCCACAACCGGGACGCCAACCGATTCGCTCACGCGTCGCGTGATCGCCAAATCAAATCCCGCCTTTGTGCCGTCCGCGTCAATCGAGTTCAAAACAATTTCGCCGGCGCCCAGCGAAACCGCTTGGCGCGCCCAATCCACCGCGTCCAGGCCTGTCGAATTGCGTCCGCCATGCGAAAACACTTCCCATTTGTCGGGCGCAACGCGCTTGGCGTCAATGGAAACCACGATGCACTGGCTTCCGAACTTTTCAGCTCCCGCCCGGATCAAATCCGGATTGGCAAGCGCCGAGGAGTTGATGCTGATTTTGTCCGCGCCGGCCCGCAGCATTGTGAACATGTCGTCCACCGATTTGATGCCGCCTCCAACGGTCAAAGGCATGAAACACTCGTTCGCCGCCCGTTCAATGACGCTGACCATCGTCGCCCTTCCGTGCGCGCTCGCCGTGATATCAAAAAAAACCATTTCATCGGCGCCCTGCTCATTGTAACGCATCGCCAATTCGACAGGATCGCCCACATTCCGCAATTCGCCGGCCTCGGCCTTGCCAAATTGAACGCCGCGCGTGACCTGGCCGTCATGAACGTCCAGGCAGGGAATGACACGTTTTGCAATCACCTTAACATTGAAAACGCATCAAGCCTCAAAGCAAAGGAAAATGATAATCGGCGGCCGCCTTTCCAGGGTCCGCCTCGCGCTCTCCGCCTCTTCTTGCTGTATCTATCTGAAAATGTGGTATTTGTGAAAACGGGAATCAGAAAGGTTTATCCCAGTGTCCGGCATACGAATTGCTAATACCTCAAGACTAACAATAGTTTATGAAGAATATCCCGACATTTGATGAACCGCTCCTTCCATCGTTATTTCAGTTTACCGACCGTGCGAATGGTTTGTCCGCCCTCAAGAGGTCTGCGCTTGCGGATTTGATGCTCGATCCGAAACGGCTCGAAGCCATTTTAAAAGCCATCGGCAAAAGAAAGAAGTCGCGTAATCCTGTGGCCTAGATCGTTCGTCCCGCTTTCCTGGTGCTGCAATGGCGCGGGAATGCCGGATACAGATCTGTTTGCGTGAATTTCAGGCGCCGCAAAAATCTGCGCCGTTCCTGAATTGATTTCAGGGTAGTCTCGAAAGATAACCGGCGACGCTAGCATTGCTGTCCGATCACCCGCCAGTCGATCGCCCATCAGGACGGGCCAGCAGCCGATATTTTTGCAAACTTCGGCGTGGGTCTCGAATTCTACGGGAGTTTCCAGCAGCGAAACAAATTCTCCATTTTCCAATTCAAGGGCGAAATGAGATGACGCGAAGGTCCGCAACAGGATCTTCTCCGGGATATTCATATCGGATGGCTCGATCGCCGTGAGGTTCACCACTCGGGCGCAAACCCGAAACAAATCCTCCCGCAATTGCGTGAACCGGATTTCCAACCGCCCCTCGAGGATTTCGTGACGGCGCATGATCACGCCGGCGATCTGCCCGTGTTCGTTTCGAATCTC
>DASYZW010000752.1:0-1643 GCA_035945915.1 Verrucomicrobiia bacterium
GACGTATCAACCTGCTATGACGCTTCTGCATGGGCTATTGCAAATTTGCCGCGACCATCGGGTGAACAACCCCATAGTATCAGTCATAGTCACAAAATCAAGAGAAATTTTTTAATAGAAAGATGTTAGAAAGTCCCTTCCGGATGCATTAAGTCAACGAACTGAAGCAATCATTCGCCATCTGATTCGCCCGATCAGCGTAGCAGCGGACGTCAGTTTGCTCTGACTATTTCGCCGCGGGCCAATGTCCCGTTGTTCCTCGCCCAGCCTGTCAAACCACTGGACGACGATCCCCCCCAGGGGAGGTTGGCCGGCCTATCCACCGTAGCTTTAGCGGAGGCGGAGTTGAGCGCGGACTTCTTAAAGCCCCTTCACACCGGCTCGCTCGAAACGATCTCGGATAAAAACCACGCCCGACGCTCGGTTTGGTCGATCCAATTTTCAAGCATGCTCGTTGTCGCCACATCGCCGTGCTTGTCGCAGACCTCATGCAACTCCCGCATGGAGGCCGCGAGTTGCACGTTGTCCGAATGCACATCCGCCAGCATGTCCAAAGGGCTCACTCCTTCATCATCGTTATCTTTCAGACGTTGATGTCGGGCAATGTCCCCGATCGAACGCAGGGTCTTTCCGCCGAGTTTGCGCGCGCGTTCCGCCACATCGTCTGTCATTTCAAAAATCTGCTCGCCGTGCTCATCGAGGAGGAGATGGTAATCCCGGAAATGTTTTCCAGTCATGTGCCAGTGAAAATTCTTCGTCTTCACGTAGAGCGCAAAAACGTCGGCGAGCAAATGCTTCAGTCCTTCGCTTATTTCATCCACGGCGGCCTGGCCGAGAGCGGGTTTGAACGCAGCTTTAGTCTCTTGATTCTTTTTCATATTGAGTTGTAGTTGGTGTCCGTTACACGCGCATTTTTAAAAAAAACAAAATGCGCCTGGCTGGTAAATGATGATCCACCTCATTTTCGCTAAACACTTAAACTCGCGCGCGGCGTATTGCAAATTATAATTTTTGACGGGTATAAACCTTCAAGTCGTGGAATTCGAATCTGGCGTCGTCAGTCTTCGACTGGGTATAAACGCCGATTTTGTCCAGCACGGTTTCAGGCCGTTTCACGGTCCATGAACCGGCGTAACGTCCGTCCAGGTAATAGCTGAAATTGGCGTGCTGGCCGTCGGCCGAATTAAACCGCACACCGATGGCGTGACGCGCGTTCCAATTGAATTTCAGCGGCGCCCCATGTTTGTCGAAAGCAATCGGCACCCAGGTTATCCCATTCCACGCCATCAACGCGGATGCGCCACCGCCAATGTCACTGCCGACGCGCAATTGATCCGAATCGAACAACTCCACCCCCAGGCCGCCTTCCGGGCTAACGCGGCGCAGCGTCACTTCAAAATAGTCGCCCGGTTGCAAGCCATGGCCAAGAACCGACGGATTTTGCAGGTCCAGCGTCGCCGAACCCCACGGAATATCGTGGCCACTGGGAATTTCAAAAGACAAACGGTGACGCAGGATTTGTTCATGGACGACGCCGTAGTGCGCGGCTTGCGTCCAGCCGACGCCTAAATCCTGCGCATCCGAACGATTGAAATTCTCAGTAAAAGCCAGGTTTAATCCTGACTTGGCAGCCTTGGCGGTTT
>DASYZW010000753.1:0-5038 GCA_035945915.1 Verrucomicrobiia bacterium
ATTTGATCGGACTCAATTCGTCCGGAGTCTATGGCAATTTGAATGCCGAAACGTTGGGATTGGAACCGGCCGTGGAAGCGAAATGGAACCAAGTCTCCGTTCGCTTGAGCTATAGCCTGCAGCGCACTCAAAATCGCGATACCGGGATTAGTCTCCCGGATTCCCCGGAAAACATGGTCAAACTCAATTTCAGCGCTCCACTATATGAAGACAAACTATTTGCCGGACTCGAAATCCAATATACAAGCCAGACCAAAACCGAAATCTACAATCCCTTCGTGACGCCTGCCATCCAACCGGGACCTAATTGCCCTGGCTACACCACCGTTAATTTTACTCTCTTTAGCCATAATCTCTTCGTCAAAAATCTCGAGGTTTCAGTCGGTGTATACAACCTGTTCAACACGAAATATAATCAACCCTCCTCCGATTTCCATCTCCAGCCGTATATTCCTCAGGACGGCATCAATTTCCGGCTGAAAGCGACATACCGATTCTAGTCGGTTGGCAGGAGATAAGCTACTCGCACCCTATTTTGGGACACCGTGACCAATTTTGGCACAATAGTAGCTTCACTCTGTCTCAAATATGGAAGCGACACGACAACCTAAATGGTCATGGTTGCAGAAAACGCTGATTTTCCTCGTATTTGGGCTGTTTAATACGGCCAACGTCGAAGCACAGGGTTTGTTGCCTCCCAGTATCACTGTCTCGCCTTCCAGCACCAATGTCCAGAATGGAGACACTGTCACGTTCAACGTATCCGCATATTGCGTCGTGGGGGTCCTAACCTCCGTTACCTGGCAATACAGCGGAGGGGCATTCCCCACGAATGCCGCGGTTACAACCAGCGGCGGCATTTTGAACGTGAATTCCAGTATTAACAGCACTTTGACGATCAATAATGCGTCGTCCGCATGCGCAGGTACCTATACGGTAACGGTTTCGGATGCCGGGGGCCTTCTGGGTATTCTCGTCGGTAATTCCAGCGCATCGGTCAACCTGAGCGTACCTGCAACGGTTTCAGCCGTGGCCGCCGCGTCAAAAATGGTCGAAAAAGGATTCAAAATTCAATTTTCTGCTCCAACTGGCTCGAATCTTGTTATCGAAGCAACGTCCGACATGGCACATTGGACTTCCGTGTGCACAAACAAAGTGACCGGCGGAAGCGTGACCTATACGGATGCCGTGGCAAAGACGGTTTCAAGCCGCTTTTACCGCGCCAGGCTAAAATAATGCTTTGAAAACAAAGATATGTGTGAACACCCAGGCTCCCAGCTTGCCGCAGAACGACGGCTTCTGAATCTGTTCCTGAGAAATCTTGCCGATTACGTCCGCCTGTCCATGACTCTTGCCAAACTCTATTTCCAGGCACGGATGCTCATGGTTCAAAATTACATTCTAAACTGCAGACTGCGAATGTGGGATGTGATTTTCATTTATTTCAAGATCCAGATCTTTTTCATCCGCTTTTCCTACGGTTATCCACTCCATGATTGCTGGCCGGCCGAAGAATCAATGCCCCCGGTGACCCGGCACTAACTTTTTGACGTTTTGTAAATCGGTTTGGCCACGATTCTAGCAGGAAAAGAGTTGCCACGAATTTCAATTTCGATCGGACTCATTGCAACTTCGGGTGGCACATACCCCATGCCAATGCCGATCCCGAGTGACGGGCTTTGGGTGCCGCTCGTAACTATGCCCACTTTCGCACCCGAGGCCAGGATTGGATAATGCGGACGCGGCGGCGCGGATTTTTCGGCCATGGCAAAGGCAACGAGCTTTTTGGTCGTCCCTTTGGCTTTTTGTTCCGCCAGCGTTGCCCGTCCAATAAAGTCGCCCTTGTCGAGCGCGACGAAGTGCCCGAGACCCGCCTCGATTGGCGTGGTTTCTTCGTCCAGTTCATGCCCGTACAGCGGATAGCAAACTTCGGTGCGCAACGTGTCACGCGCTCCCAGGCCGCACGCTTTAATTCCAAAAGAATCCCCGGCTTTAAGAATCTTTTCCCACAAATGGCAAATGGCCCAATCTCCGCCAATAACTTCAAACCCGTCTTCGCCAGTATAACCCGTACGGGAAACCAGCACGCCGCCGCCTTCAGATTGAAATTCTCCGATTTGATTTTTTTTGAGATCGGTTACGCGAGGAACTCTCATGGCTGCCACAGACGGCCCGGCGATACACCCGGCAATGAATTCTTTTACGCGCGGGCCCTGGACGGCTACGGCAGAATAATTATGAGACGCGTCCGTGAGAAGGACATTGGCGCGGCCGGGAAATTGTTCCCAGCGAGATTTAATCCAGAGCGCATCGGCCGTGGTTCGCGCGGCGTTAATTATGAGCAGATACACTTCATTGGACAGTTTATAGACATAAAGGTCGTCGATCACACCACCGCGTTCATTACACATGAGGGTGTATTGGCCCTGGCCGGGCGCGAGCTTCCGCACATCGTTTGTGAGGATAAGGTTTAAAAACGCTTCCGCCTCCGCGCCGCAGGCCGTGATTTCACCCATGTGGGAGATATCGAATATACCGGCTGCCGTCCGCACTGCTGTGTGTTCAGCGATAAGACCGGAATACTGGACGGGCATTTCCCATCCACCGAAATCAATGAGCCGGGCGCCAAGTTTTTTGTGCGCCTTAAAGAGTGCTGTCCTTTTGAGCATCCGTTGAAATCAGTCTAATGCAGGGGTTCCAAAGTGAGCTTGCGCACTTCTATATCGCCACCCTCGGCCTGAATGCCGATATAGCCGGAGGAAAACGTGCAGCCCGTGAGCCGGTTCATAACCTTGCCGTTGACGGACAGGCTTAGGCTGTCGCCGTCGCAAATGATCGTGTTAGTACCCCACTCGCCGGCAGGATTCTCGTTTGGTGGTCCCATTTGGGGTATTAAAGTGGCTTTACTGCCCGCCGGATAGCCAGCCGCCCCAAATCCTGGCTGCAAATAAATGTCGCCCTGATGCTGATAAAGCCCCTGGCATTCGATGCATTTCGGCCAGACTTTGTCCCCGGGCTGGATATGAACGAAAATCCCCGAGTTATCAGCATGTGGCGCCACCTTCACAAACCGCCAGATGCAGGTGAGCTTGTAATCATGATACATTTGCGTCGTTCGCGCGTAGCCATAGGGCTGTCCCGTGCATTGGATTACGCCATCGCGGACACTCCAGGTCTTTGCGGGGTCGGAATCGTTCCTCATGCAGAACGTCCAGCCGTCGAAATTCTTGCCATCGAAAAGTTCGATGGCCGCGGATTGATGCCCCGGCGTTTTGCAACCGGCTATTAAAAGAATAGCGCCGACAACTGCTAGGAAGGTTGAGAATGCGGTTTTCACATGCAAAACATACCAACGGGAATCGCAAAAGGAAAAAGGAAAAAGAAAGATTCAGATTTTCTCAGCGAAAACCGCCTGCGATTCCGCGGAAACTGCCCGGAGTTCAAGCCTGTCGATTACGGAACAACCGCCCGGTAAAATCTTTGCGGGGTGGTCGCATTCGGGTCGTAGATAGAAATGTCGCCGTTGGTTTCTGTAAAGTTGGTCAGAAGTTCCCAATCGATCAGGTTGGTCGATACTTCGATCCGTCCGCTCAAGCCGGGTGAGAGGGTGAGATTGAGATTAAGGCCGCTGCCGTTTTGCGGCTTTGAAATGAGGCTGAACTGTAATGCGACTGCGTTAGTTGAAATAAGGGTCATGGTATTTGTCGCGGAATAATTGCCGCCCAGGTTCTCGGCGCACGTCTTGAGAATGTTTGTGCCGCCGCTCAATTGCACCATCGCAGTCCAATTCGTGAATCCGTTGGTGGAATTCGTCACGGCGGTCCACAGCCCGTTGTTTAACTGATACATCACCGCAGCGATTCCCCAGACGTCTTTAGCTGTGCCAGTGAGGGTGGCCACCGGACGGGTCACATGTGTGCCCGAAACCGGCGACAAAACACCCACCGTGGGTTTGGCCGTTTCCGCAAAATTCGCCTGCAGTGTCAAATTCGACTCCATCATGAACTGCACCGTCGGTTTATTCGTCGTCACTCCTCCAAGGAAGTTGGTCGAGATGACCCAATTCGTGAAGGCGAAGCCCGAAGCTGGCGTCGCGGTAATGCTATAATCCTCTCCGATTCGCAGCCAGGCATTGCTGTAATTCGGCGACAGCGTTCCACGACCTTCAACGTCAATTAATAATTGGTTTGTTACGACGTACACCAAAGACATCCTGTTGGTTGATGAGGCATTTCCACTGGTATCCACTGCATATGCCGCCAGGATATTGCTGCCCGGTGTCAGCGCGAGGTTCGTACTCCAGTTGGCCCAGTTGTTCGCAGTGACGGCGTTGGACCATCCGGATTGATTCAGCGAGAAATAAACGGCTGCAACGGCCACGTTATCGGTCGCGGTTCCCACAACCGTAAACGTCGCGTTGCTCCAGAGCATGCCCGATTTCACATTTGTGATGCTTAGGAACGGCCTGTTCGTGTCGACGAAGTTGGCTTGCATGATCAGGTTGCTTTCCATCATGAATTGAACAGTCGATTTATTGGTGCTAAACACAGCATTTCCATTTACCGAACCAGTCCAGTTGGTGAACATGAACCCGCTAATGCCGGTCGCGCCCATGCTATAATTTTCGCCGATCCGGAGAGACTGGCCGTTGTAGTTGGGCGAAATCATTCCCTTGCCGTTGGTCACCACCGTCAGGACATTGCTCACCGCATAAACAATATCCACGGTGTTGGTCGCTGAGAAATTGCCATTGGTCGCCTGGGCATAGACCGTAAAGAAATTCGTGCCGGGCGTCAGCATCAGCGGCCCTGAGTTCCACTGGATTCCATTGGTTGTGGCCGTCGAATAAGTGCCATGGTTGAGCGAAAAGTCGACGCTGGCAACCGCTTCATCGTCTGTCGCCACGCCCATTACCTTGAACGAAGCATTCGTCCAGAGCACCATGCCTGAAACGGCGTTAGTGACCTTGAGGTACGGTTTGATCGTATCCGCAAAATTCGCCTGTAATTCCAGGTTGCTGGACATTGCAAAGATTGCT
>DASYZW010000754.1:0-3905 GCA_035945915.1 Verrucomicrobiia bacterium
CGTCCTGCCGGAGTCGGCCACTTGTGGCCGTGTCCCGCATGGCCTGGTAAGCGAGTGCAGCATCATAACCTCGAAAGCCTTTCGCATAGGCGTCGTAAATGATGGAGACGGCGTGGTAGCCGATCATCGAACCGGTGTCGAAGTTCGCCAACGGCCAAAACGGCAGGAGATGTTGGGGCGATTGCTGGTATTCCGCCAGGAGGCTTTGAACGAAATCGTTTACGCGATCCGGTTCATCAATTGTCAGCAGCGGCATTTCGGCGCGATAGACGTCCCAGATGGAAAACGTGGAATAATCCCGGAATCCGGCAAATGGATGCGCCTGCCTGTCCGCCCCGCCATATGAGCCATCCGCGTTGTTATAGAGAGTGGGGGCCATCATGGTATGATACAATGCCGAGTAAAAAGTCCGCCGGATTTCCGGATTCGAGCAATCGATTTCGATGCGCGAAAGGTTCTGTTCCCATTCATTTCCGGCGGCTGCGCAAACGCTGTCGAAATCCCAGCCGGAGATTTCCGACCGCAGATTCTTTTTAGCTTCTTCGACGCTGGTCGGCGAAAGGCCGACGCGCAGGATAATTTGGTCATTCGACCGGGTGCGGTAATCCAAGTGGGCCCAAATTTCTTTCCCTTTGGCGGACATGGTTCCGGCAGGCAGCGATTGGCCATTCACTTCGATGCCGAAGTTTTTGAATGGCCGCGAGCATTCGATGGCAAAATAGATGGTTTTTTGCGTCCAGCCGCGGTCCTGGCGTTCGCCGGTAATGAGGCGGTCGTTTTCGACTGTGAGCGCCGCCCCGGCGGTTTTGCGGTCGCCGATGTTGTGCATCAGGTCAACGAGGATGTGGCTATCTTTTGACTTCGGAAATGTATAGCGATGCATGCCGCAATGGGCTGTGGCGGTCAATTCGGCTTCAATGCCGTAGGTGTCGAGGTGAACCCGATAATAACCGGGGCGGGCCAATTCATTGTCGTGCGAGAAGATTGAAGCGTAGTTGGTTTTATCGAGACTGCCCGTGATAGGCATAATGAGCACCTCGCCTAAATCGGCGCCGCCGGTGCCGGAGAGGTGCGTATGGCTGAAACCCGAAATGGTTGAGTCGGCGTAATTGTAGCCGGAACATGCGTCCCATCCGGCCGTCCGGGTGTCGGGGCTCAATTGGACAAACCCGAAAGGAACCGTTGCGCCCGGATACGTGTGCCCGTGGCCTGCCGTGCCGATGATTGGCCAGGCACAGTCCACGGGCAAGGACGCGGCGCGCAGGAAAATTGCCGCCAGAGAGGAACTTACGATCAAGCCGCGCAAGACAATGGTCATAGTGATTTCCATGTTAGTGAGCGCGGGAACCAAGTCCACTGGAGTTTTAGCATTCAAAACTCTTGACATCGAGTTTCGTCGCTCTTATTGCTCGACAGTTTGAAACGCCGCCTGACCCATTCATGAAACGAATCCTATTTGTAGAGGATGACGAGCTGCTGCGCGAAGCCTATCAAGTGATGACGGAAAATGCGGCCGGCGGCTGGAAGGCTGCCACGGCGCAGGATGCACACGAGGCATTGGAGTTACTGAAGCAATCGCCGTTTGACGTGGTAGCGTCGGATATGCGGATGGACGGAATGAGCGGCACAGAATTGCTCGCGGAAGTATCCAGGCTCTATCCCCAGACATCGCGAATAATCATTTCCGGAGTGGCGGACCAGGCGGAGGCGGCCGAGGCTCTCAAGGCGACGCACCAATTTCTTTCCAAGCCGGTGGAATTCAAAACACTTGAAGGGACCTTGGCACGTATTCGCGCGCTGGATGAATTCCTGAATAGCCAGCGGCTTAAGACCCTGGCGGCGCGGATGGGCTCGATCCCGAGCTTCCCGGCCCTGTATCTGGAAATCATGAAGGCGATTGAGGCGGATGACACTCCGCTGGATGTCATTCACGACCTGATGATTAAGGACCCGGGTTTAACCGCAAAAGTGCTGCAAGTGGCCAATTCGGCGGCGATGAGTCCGGGCCAAAGAATTATGGATCCACTCGAGGCGGTCCAGCACCTGGGAGTTGACACGATCCGCGCGCTGGCGCTCTCGGCGCACGTGTTTGCGAATTTTACGGCGTCACAACGCATCAACTTTCCGATGAATGCACTTTGGGCTCACCTGATGAGTTGCGGAAGCAGGGCGCGCGCAATCATGGAGGTGGAGGGGGCTGGTTCGGCATCCGCGGACGCCGCATATACGGCTGGAATTTTGCACGATATTGGCAAGTTAATGTTGGCGGACAGTTTGCCGGCGGAATTTCAAGAAGCCCTGGCGCGCGCCGCGACGAGTGGCGAGCCATATTGCGAGATCGAAATGGAGGTTTTTGGGGCGAGTCACGCCGCCCTGGCGGCGTATTTGCTTGGACTTTGGGGTTTGCCGGCGGCGATCGTGGAAGCGGTGGCTTTTCATCATGCGCCCGCCAATAGCGGTCATCAGGAATTCAGCCCGCTGACAGCCGTGCATGTCGCAAACGCGCTGGAACATGAGAGCAAGGGAGATACGCCGCAACTGGACCTGGAATATCTGCGGAGAATTGGCGTTGAAGAACGCCTGGACGACTGGCGGCGGGGCCGGTAAATGCCCGTTATTTTGCGGCGGGCCGGACCCGTTGCGCCAAAAGTAACTGTTACCCGATGAGCGCAATTTTTAGTGACACCTTTTTGCCTTTTTAAATGGGCCTGCTGTGTTATCCTGCCGACTGGAAGTGCGGGAGCTTTGAGGGAATTATCATGAAATATTTTCTGACCTTAATCGCCGTCGCCGTAATGACATGGCCGCTCTTCGGTCGAGCCGGCGATGACACGTTTACGCCTTTAAACCCGCCGCAGATGCGCCGGTTGACCGATTTTAATTCTCCGGCGTGGCAGGCGGCGAAAATGTTTATGCACGGGGTCAACCTCGGCAATTATTTGGAAGCGCCTCCCGGCAAAAGTTGGGGTGTGACGGTTTCGGCTCCGGAATTCACCACGATGAAAAGCGAGGGTTTTGACCACGTTCGCATCCCGATTGGCTGGCAGTATTATGCCGGGCCGGCGCCCGGCTACACGCTCTCGCCGGAAATTTTTTCCCGCGTTGATTTCGCCGTCACCAACGCGCTGGATGCCGGCCTGGCGGTCATCATCAATATTCACGATTTTAACGAGCTGGACGAAAACCCGGAGGGGACGACCGATAAATTTTTGGCGATCTGGAAACAAATTGCCAGCCATTACAAAAAATTTCCCCACCTGCTGGCATTTGAACTGGACAACGAGCCGCACGCAAACGCGACCACAGCCGTGATGAATCTGATTTACGCAAAGGCCATCCGCGAGATTCGCCGGACCAATCCGCACCGCGTCATCTTTGTGGAACCGGGCGACTGGGGCTCGATTACAGAATTGAAAAATCTGGTTTTGCCGCCTGACAAGAACGTGATCGTTTCGGTCCATAGTTACGAACCGTTTATGTTTACGCACCAGGGCGCCACGTGGGCTGGACCGATGCCGCGCCAGACCGGGATACAGTTCCCCGGGCCACCGGCGACTCCCCTCATACCCGACCCCTCGCTCCACCTTCCGGAGTCCGCGCTGGAATGGATTCACCGGTACAACACATTGCCCGAGGCTGAAAACCCGAGCAGCCCGATTGCTTTCGAAGGACGATTGCGGTACGCGCGGCAATGGTCGGATTATTATGGGCGTCCGATCCATTTGGGCGAATTCGGGTGTTTTACCACGGCTGATCCCGAATCGCGCGCCCGGCTTTATAAAGATTATCGGAAGGCGCTGGCGGAGGACAAAATTGGCTGGGCCATCTGGGATTGGAGCGCCGGTTTCCGTTACTGGAATAAAAACAAGAATCGCCCCATGCCCGGAATGCGTGAAGCGTTGTTC
>DASYZW010000755.1:0-4293 GCA_035945915.1 Verrucomicrobiia bacterium
GATCGCTTCGGAGGCATTGTGGCCGAAAATGTTTTCGGCGGCGCGGTTAAACGATTCGATCGTTCCCCTTTCGTCTATGGTAATGATGCCCTCGACGGCCGTTTCAAGAATGGCCCGAAGGCGCTCGGCGCTGTCGCGCAAGGCGGACCGGGTTTTGCGGTGCTCAATTCGTTGCGCGGTATCCAGCATGATATTTTTTTGTAAATTCCTTACCAAATCCATCAACTGGATGCGCGTTAAACGAGAGAGATCGTCCATCGCCGCCAGCGTAACAGATCACCGGGCCGGAAAAAAGAGGAACAGGCCGCACGGTCAAACACCCCGAAGTCAGGAGGGCTGGCATGCAAGACGCCGGCGGCCTGTTCCTTAAATGGATGTTCCCGAGAGCCGGCTGCGGTAATCCGTGGGAGATTGTCCGAGGATCCGCTTGAAGACCCGGTTGAAATGGGTCAACGATTGGAAGCCGACTTCGTAGGCGATTTCGCTGATGCGAAGGTTGCGGTTGAGCAACAGGCCCTTTGCCCGTTCGGTTCGCACCCGCGATAAATAATCGGTGAAGTTGATTCCGGTTGCTTTTTTGAACATTTTGCAAAAATAGAACTTGCTGGTGTGGACGGACTTGGCCACCTGGTCGAGGGTCAGTTCCTCGGTCTGATGTTCCGTAATAAATTGTTTGGCGCGAACGATTGCCGGCGGCTCGGCGTTTTGTTCCTGCAAAACGATTTGGTTGCTGACCATGGAAAGGTGCTCGGCAAAAATGGTCAGGAGTTTCACAATGGACTCATGCTGGCGCGCTGACAGGACCCGCGTATCAAAGTAAGCATCCCGCAATTCCTTTACGTTGGCTTGCATGCCCCATTCCGTGAGCAGTTTAGCCGCGCGATTGAATTGCGCTTCAGTGGGTTTTTTGCAAAAAATCTGCCCCGTTGTCAGAAAACCGATCAAGTGATCGCCCATCCGCACGGGAACGGCAACGTCGCATAAACCCACGGGGCAGGTGATGGTCTGGGCCTCGGTCGCGGCGTTTTCTGAGAGTTTTTGCTGGACCTGCAGGCAGGCGGCGCAGGCGTGGCTTTTCTGGGCCAACAGGGCGCAAAAGGGGTTTTCGAACCGCTGGCCGTGGTGAGGCAATTGCCATGAATCCACCGACCGCAGGGCGACGGGAAGCCCGGTCGCCTCGCTAAACGCGCGCTCGTAATCCTGGTAAATTTTCGAACCCGTCAGAGCCTCAACTAGATGCTTTGCCATAATCGTCGTCTTTCTCGTTGCTCAAAACTTAATTTGTTTTGGTGGGAGCAAAATAAGAGAAGCGGGCTGAATCAACAATTGGGAGACTGCCTGATTACAGTTAGTGTAACTGGATTAGGGCGGCTAGGGGAAATCCCCTAGTCCCAAAGAGCCCGCCGCGTTGGCGAATGCCACGCCAACCAGATGGTCTCGAGAGGCTGCTAAGCCGCGTCCCGTAATTCCGCGACCTGCTTCAATTTGCGGGGCGAATGTTTTCGAGGCCTGGGAGGCTCCGGTGCGTTCTCTTTTTGCGCCGGCAAATAGAGATAACGGCCGCAGTTTTCGCAAATTTGAATGTCTTCCCCGTGCATGAGGTTCATGATGGTCGCCTTCGTGACACTCATGTGGCAGCCGCCGCAAGTCTGGTTGCGAATCGGCGCGATTCCCTTTTTGCCCTGCGCGCCAAGGCGATCGTAATGGCTGAGGATGGGCGGGGGAACCTGCGCGCGAAGTTCGGCGGCTTTTTTCTCAAGTTCTTCTTCGCTCTGATTCCGGGGTTCAAGTGTTTCCAATTCAAGCAATTGAAGGCTTAGAAGATTCTTCAGGATTTGTTTCGCGTTCATGATGTTTGTCACTCAAAAGTGTTCGATTACTCAGACAATTTATATCAGGTAAACCACCGGAACATGGCCGTACTCCGTCCGCGCGTGCGTCATATTGGCAACAACAATGGTTTTGCCTGTTCGGCCAGCCGGCGGCGCGTGGTTTGCAAACGTTCGACGACGACGGCGCTGACCCGTTTCATCATTTCATAACCCAATTCGTGGTCGGCTTCGCATTGTTCCCGGAGACGCGTGCCATAAAAAAAGATTGCTTTGACCGGGGTGACAGCCCGCGCGTCAAAATGCCAGCTATAGGGTGGAAAGAGCCAGGACCAACCCAGTACGCCGCCGGCCTCGATGACATCGATGGGTATTGCGGCGTCTTCCGAATCGGTGGGCGATCGCAGTTCGACCTTGCCGTTGAGGATCAAATAAAATCGATTGGCCGGCGCGCCCTCCTGAAAAACTGTTTCGCCGGCCTTGAATTCCGCCGGCATGGCATCATCAACGAGCACCTGCAAATGGGGGGTAGCCAATCCCTTCAAGAAGGGCTGGCCGGCCAGGGTGGCTGTGGTAATGGCCATAAATATCTTTTCGGTTACCTCAAAACGTTATTGTTTTGAATGTCTCAATTTTGTCCCGGCCGCCCGGAAATGCTCTCCGCAGATTGCCTTTTATCGCGCAGATTTTGTTAAAATACCTCCGCCCGAAGCCCGCTGACTTCGCGGACCCGGCGGGCGATCCGGGTAAGTTCTTTTAGCGGCAAATGCCCGCGAACCGGATGCGCTATCGGCCGGGTCGCTGAATAAATCTGGACCAATGGAATCTGCGCTCCGGCATTTTTTAGATCGCGCAGGCGTTCCGCGTAGCGTTCAATTTCATCAGCCGGGGGACCTTCATGGTCAAGTGACAAAAACAGGCTCTGAATAATCACCGGCCTCAGCCGCGCGGCGAACAGGATATTTTCCAGGATTTTTTCCAGGGAACAATCAGGACGGGCAACACGGTTAAGGTAGTCCTGCGATCCGGCGTCCAGTTTGGCCCAAATCTCGTCCCGGGGGGTAAATAATTTCAGGCCATCCTGGACGTCACGCAAATCCAGGCCGGTTGAGTTCGTGATCAGGACGACCTTAAAGAACGGGAATTTTCCCAGGGCACGGACGTGCACCACGGCCCGCACCGCGTCCAAAAAATTCGGGCATAAGGTGGGTTCGCCGTCACCGCTTAATGCCACGTGCCTGAGCTGAAGCAGTTCGGGAGGCACATGGGCGTAAGGAGGAAAAGACTTCAACGCGTCTGTTTCGGCCAGCTCGAGGGTTCGCTGCAATTCATTCGCCATGACATTGACATCCAATTGGGACTCGTGAGATGGAATGAGCCGGCTCACTTCGCAATAGAGGCAGTCGAAGTTGCAGCGTTTGTCGGGGTTCATGTTTACGCCAATGGACAGGCCGCCGGCGCGCGGGGAAACCACGGTATAGACAAAGCGGTTACCGAAAAATTCCCGCGGACAGCCGAATGCCGAACCGGAAGGATTGTCCTGGGCATCGCCGGCGGGCATAGGCGGCTTAATATGAGTCATCATGCGATGGCCTTGGTATAGCCGGCGCCCGGCTGCGGGCCGATTTCTTTCGTTTCTGACCCCGGCACGGTGTTGCACCGGGGCGCCTGCTCTTTCATAGCTTGTTCCCGGTCATAGACGGCAACCTCCTTTTGGAGCGCGAACACGATTAGGAACATTCCGAAGGCTACGGCCCCCAGTGGCAACACCACGGCCAGCGCCATCGGGCTGGCATTATCTCCGTAAGATGCAATGAAACTCCCGCCTGTCAGCCCAACGATGGCGACCGCCAAAAGTGTTTTCGATAAAATGGTCATAGGGATTAATGATGATTTGGATGAACTGGCTGGCGCAGCATGGCTATGAGCTTTTGTACAAGACCCAGCCGGGTGCATTCAGACGGGTTAAGAGTCCAAGTCGCCCGGCACCGTTCCACGTCGCAGGCGATGCCCGCGACGCCCAGGAGGGTTGGTATGCCAATCAAGGCCGTGGCGGAGGGGACATAGATGGCCGATCCAACGCCGGAAAGATATCCGAGGGCGGCGATAAAGGTTCCGAAACAGCAAAGTCCTAAAATGGCGGCCATTTTCGAACAGGGTCTAATAAAATGAATGGCGAAGAGGGAACCGAACAGGCACAGGCACAGCAAAGCGGCCAATTTCGAATTTATTCCGAGAATTTCACCGCCAACGAAGTATGAGGCCAGCATCTGCGAAGCCCAGTAGGCGAAAGACACCGCAACAACGGTAAGCCTCGCCGGTCTGGCGCACCCCAAGGTCAGGTGGCTGATCCATGTATTCTTCATGCGATCAATTTGGCCCGATTGACCGGCCATCGCTCTCCCCCTTTTGGCGGAGTCTCATCCTATTTTGCGGTGACAAGCGTTTTGTGGAGCTATATGCA
>DASYZW010000756.1:0-3160 GCA_035945915.1 Verrucomicrobiia bacterium
GGGCGACGCAAATGTTTTGCGCCGCTCCGCCATTTCATCATTCAAAGCCTGGCAGCGCGAACGAGCCGTAATTTTGCAGCGGGCTTGCCGATCTTTGAAGCAGCGGCATGCGCATGGCGAAACTTTGCGACAGGCTGGCAAGGTCGTAGCGGGCCGCTATCATGGAATGGCTTTTAAGTGCGACCCGGACCGAAAGCTTCAACTGAGCGCCAGCACATTGCGCCGGATTTTCCGAGTCTGGACGCGCAACGGCGAATTGCCGCATGCCTTTCGCCTTAACTTTATCACGCGGCAATCTGTTTTCACGTCTCCGATCCTCAGGCGGTTTATTCAGTTCATCATTGACCGTCCGCAGCCATCGCTCGCCGTGGCGTGGAGAAAATTTTGCGAGCGCGGCGGCAATTTCGGTCCGGGCCGACGCGCGGGCAAGCCTCTAAAGATTTCCTATTATTCAATCCGCTACGTCCTGCCGACATCTCTTTTTCGAGAGATTGCGGCGCAACAAAAGGCCATTGCGGCGGCGCGGCGGGCACTCGTAGAAATTCAGTGCCGCGCCGACTGTTACGCCCGCGAGAATTTTCCCGACCATCCGCCGCGCAAGCAGATGCATTCACGACTGGATTATCAAATCTAAAAATGATTTCCATGTCATCCAATCTCCTGGAGCGAACCAACCAAAGCAATTGTAGGCAAGGTAAGATGGCCCCCAATAGGTCGGGGGCGATTATACCAGCCCACCTGACGCTTTCGCCGCGCGTTCGACTCATTGGGATTTCGACCGTTTGCTCAGCAAGGGGAGTCGATGCGGAGACCGTTGGGCAAATGGTGGATGATGCAACCCATCCGCGTCATATCCGTTTTGCCTTTGACACAGGCATTGGCAGTTCGCGGCGGGAACTTCGGTTTTATGTTGATGAGATTTTGGACCCGGCATTGACACGCGGATTCACTATCCAAGACGCCATCGCTCGAATCCTGGGGGGACGCGGGTTTTTCCGCCGAAGCGAAATCGAAATCGCCTGGACAACCTCGGCGGTGCATATCAGCCGCCTGATTAAGATAAACCTTTTGAAATGTGAACAGGCCCGGCTTTTACGGTCAAGTTTGGAAGCATTTCTTCTTACCCGATGGAGCGGAAATAACCCGACATGAACGCTTCGCCCGCATTCGCCCTAATAGCCGCTTCCGCCTCCGGGACTAGCATGGAGCGGCTTCGGTCGTTTTTAAACGGGTTTAAACAGGCAACAAAACGATTTTACGAGCCAACTGTAACCATGAGAATCGCCCCCAAATGAGCACGAATCCGAAACCCATTAAATATCTGCCGGAAATAATGAACCGCTTTCAATCGGAACTCCGAGTGATTTTAAGCAAAAAATCTAAATCTGAAAAAGTGCTGGCCGACGCGCTGGCCAAATACCACGCCGCCGAGGATGGGATTCTGCCGCCAAACATAATTACAACGGAAAAATTCAACGCCTTTCTGGATGGCATAACACAGCTACATGCGGCAGTGATCTTCCGGGCAAAATGGTGGAGTGAGTACGAATCGACGCTGGCCGTTTACAAACAGGGTGCCTCGGACGCGATTGAAAAGGACAAAAACCTATGAGCGACCCAGTTTCAACCCTGTTAATTCAGATCAGGGCTGATGCCACGCAGGCGCTTCAGGCGTTGAAAAGCATTGCCACCGGCACAACGCAAGTCAGCCAGGCAGCCGTTGCCGCCAATGTCAGCGCGGCGACGGTCAGCACTTCCTTGTCGCAGGCCGGGCAGGAAGCAGAGAAGGCCAGCGGGCACATTCGAGGACTGACTTATTATTTCCGGTCAGGCATGGATTCCATGCGCTTCGCGTTATTGGGCGGCGGCAATCCGATGGCGGCGTTTTATGCTGCTGATGAAGGTATTCGCGCCATGGTCGCGTCAGGGATGGAAATAGGCACGCTTGTTCCGGTCATTGGCGGTGTAGCCGCTGCTATTGGCGCAGTCGTATTTGGATTTCATGAATGGAACGAGGGACAGCGCGAGGCTGCCCAAAAAACAAAAGAATTGGCCGAAGCTTGGAAACAGTTGCCCGAACTGATTAAGCAGGTCAATGACTTGCAAAATACCGGGATGTTAAGTCCGGCAGCGGCTTCGGAATATCGCGACTATCTGACCGGAAGAAAAAAACTTTACGTTGATGAAAACGGAAACATCACGCGGGACGCGACGCGCACAGTCCGGGAGCCGGTAATGTCTCAATATGATCCGATGGGGCCTTCGGTTTACAGCGGAATGCAGTCGGTTACGCAAAACAATGCCGAGGCGAGCCAGGATCAGATAGCAAAATGGTATCACGATCAGGTGATTGTTCCGCAACAGGCGTTAGACTTGCTGAAAAAAGCCAAAGAGGAAACGCGGGCGCTATACGAGGAAGGTCTTCAGGGCATTGCAAAGGAAAAAGCTGAACTTCACGACAAATACGAAAAAGAGCGGCAGGACGCGCAAGAAACCCTGGAAGCACTCCAGTCTAATCTTGGCCCTGCGAAATTCGGCGCGAGTGCGGATGTGAAGGCCCTCGCGGAGCAAATCAAACAATCGACGATTAGCGAGGCCAATGATATGGCCGCGCTCGATGCCGAGTACGCGAAAAAAAAGCAGCAAGCCTTGGAAGAGGCTCAGCGGCAACAGCAGGAGAAATTGCGGCAACAGGATGAACAAAAACAGAAACAGCAGGAAGCCGATAAGCAGCACGAACAAGAATTGCAACGCCAGGCACAGCTACAGCGCGACATTCAGCGTTCTGACCTTGAGGACCAAATCGAATATGTTAAGTCCAATGCGCTCTTAACCGACCAGACAAAATTGCAAGTCGTCACGGCGCTTCAGGCACAACAGATAAAAATCAACGACGCGGAAATTCTTGAACTCGAAAATCTAAAATCTCAAGTCAAGAGTATTTCGGACCAATTGGAGCTTGAAAAGAAAATTGCCGAGCTTAAGCACGACAATAACCGGCTACAGGAACAGCCGACCGCGGTTTTGTAAAGAAATCTGTGTAAGTGGTTTTTTGTTTTGTTGTTGTTGTAATGTCCCTTGCTCCAATGGCAAGGTAAAGCGAGCAGGGGGCGAGCTGCGAGCCTTAGCTCGCGCCCCCTGCGGTCGGACGGTTGAATCG
>DASYZW010000757.1:0-2884 GCA_035945915.1 Verrucomicrobiia bacterium
GCCGCTGTGTCGGTCGAGGCCGGGAAAACCGCGTACGCGGGCGCCCTGGTGCGGGGCGGAGAAGCCAATGGGGTTGTCACCGCCACCGGCGCGCGCACATTTTTTGGCAGGACGGCCGAATTGGTGCGCACGGCACACACCGCGAACCGGCAGGAACATGAGATCGTCCGTGTGGTGCGCGACCTGTTCGTCCTTAACGTCGGCTTGATCGTCATTGTCTTTGGCGCGGCTCATCTGCGGGGCCTGACGCTCGAATATACCCTTCCGCTGGCGCTGACGATCCTGTTGGCGTCCATCCCGGTAGCGCTGCCGGCCACGTTTACGCTTGCCGCCGCAGTCGGCTCCATGGAGTTGTCGAAATTCGGCGTGCTGGTAACCCGCCTGAGCGCCTTGCATGACATCGCTTCGATGACCGTGCTGTGCACCGACAAGACCGGGACGCTCACACGCAACGAGGCAACCGTCAGCGCAATGCGACCGGCGGACAATTTCAGCGAAGAACAATTGCTACGCGCCGCGTGGCTCGCAAGCGATCCGGCGGGACTGGACCCGGTGGACGGCGCGATGGTACGTGCCGCCAACTTGCGCAATCTGGCGGGTAATGGCGCCACCCGCATTGAGTTTAAGCCGTTTGATCCCGCAACCAAACGCTCGGAAGCCGCCTTTCGCGGGGCCGGCGGCATACTCCGTTACACGAAAGGCGCGCCCATCGTGATCGCCCGGCTTTGCGATGTGCCGGAATCCCTGTGGCTATCCCAGGCGCAGGAACTGGCCGCGCACGGCCAGCGGCTGTTGGGCGTGGCGGCAGGTTTCGAAGGCGCCATGCGGTTTGCTGGCTTGATCGGTCTGGAGGACGCTGTGCGCGAGGACTCCCGCACGGTGGTTCAGACCATTCAAAATGCCGGCGTGCGTATTGTGATGATTACGGGCGACAACGCGCTCACCGCACGCACCGTCGCCGAACAGGTCGGCATCCCGCCGCTGGTCTGTCCCCCGGAGGCTCTGCATGGAAACCTTGGCGAACAAACTCTGGAAAACAGTGTGTTCGCCGGCGTATTTCCCGAGGACAAATTCAAACTGGTCCGCGCTTTCCAGCGGCTGGGCGCGGTAGTGGGCATGAGCGGCGACGGGGTGAACGACGCGCCGGCTTTGCGGCAGGCGGAAGCGGGAATTGCTGTGGCCAACGCCACTGACGTGGCCAAGGCCGCCGCTGCCATTGTGCTGACCCAGCCTGGACTGGCTAACGTGGCGACGGCTATCGAGATCAGCCGCTGCGTATTTCAGCGCATGATCGCTTACACGCTCAACATGCTCTCGAAGAAAGTTGAGCTGATGCTCCTGCTGGTGGCGGGTTTTCTTTTCACCGGCCACAAGCCGCTGACACCAATGCTGCTGGTCCTAATCATTTTTCTCAACGACTTCCTGACAATGGCCCTGACGACCGACCGTATGAGCGTTTCGCGCCAGCCGAATCTCTGGCAGACACGGCCCATCGCCGTTGCCGGCGTCTTCTTTGGATTATTGCGGTTGGTTTTTACTTTTGGAGTCTTTGCCCTCGGCCACTACGCGTTACAGTTCGACATGCCTCACCTGCAAACTCTGACCTTTGCCACGGTCGTTTTGGGTTCGCAAGCGGGCGTTTACCTTCTACGCGAGCGCGGCCATTGCTGGGCGTCACGACCCAGTCGCGCGATGATTGCCAGCACGGTGCTGGGATTGGGGGTAACGGCGTTCATCGCGCTGTCGGGCTGGCACTTTCCCGCCATACCTCCGCGGTTGCTCGCGGCGATTGCCGGAGCAGCCGTGATTTATTTTTTGGGCCTGGATTGGATCAAAGTCTGGCTATTCGCGCGGTTGTCCCTGCGCTGAAAGGCGAGCCTGGAACCCCGGAAAGGAGTTCCTGTCGTGGGGCGGTTCCAAGTGTTGTAGTATTGCTCATTCATTTTGTCTTGCGCCGGCGCCAGTATCGCAAATGGCGAGGCACCCGGGGGGCGGCAATCCATTTGATCGTTATGTGTGCCGTTGGTGGCCTTGCCTGCAGATCAGCCACCGGCCTGCCCGGGCGGAATTACATAGGGCAGTAGACCCCAGCTATCAATGAACCCGGTCAAGCCCGGTGCCTCCTCGAAGATGAACATTGACCCGTGCGATTTGACCATCGGGCGTTCCCTGAGGCGGATGAAAATAGATCACCGGGGTTTCGAGGCGCATCGCGACCTGCGGATAGCAGCTTGGAAGGCCCTTATTAAACTGGCGCGGCACAATATCCGCAGCCGGCAAAATGGGAAAATAACCATGGACAAAGTCCGGGACCGGTTCATCGTCCGTATTGATTCCGCCGACAGCCTGGCCGAATTCATCCTGCAACGACGTGAACGTACCCCATTCATGAATCTGCCAATCCTGAGGCGACCCGGTATCCGCGGCGGCGCCCCGGCCAAATGAAACGATAAGCGCCGCCGCAACGAACCAATAAAGGGTCTTTTTCACAGAGGGGCGATTGTTTCGGTTAAGACACGATGCCCGCAGCTTGCGTTCAATGGAACGGTCGCACAAATCAAAAAAGTAAAATAGAGACAACAAACGCGTTGAGAGCGCGAGCATAGAACCGATGAAAACTAACAGCGCATAATTTTGCGCCTTTTGGTACGCGATTGTCTTTGACCCAGCGCTTAATCTGCATTATTAAAGTGCTGGTTTAGAACTTCAGGCTTATGAAAAAAACGAACGCAGAGATCCTTTTGGGTTTTGTAAAGAAATCTGTGTAAGTGGTTTTTTGTTTTGTTGTTGTTGTAATGTCCCTTGCTCCAATGGCAAGGTAAAGCGAGCAGGGGGCGAGCTGCGAGCCTTAGCTCGCGCCCCCTGCGGTCGGACGGTTGAATCG
>DASYZW010000758.1:0-2844 GCA_035945915.1 Verrucomicrobiia bacterium
ATTGATTCCCCCAAGCTCCTGAATCGGATCCCTATTTATCCACCGCTGTAAATTCGGATCGTAAAAGCGGCGGCCATAATAATAAAGATTGGCGTTGTCGTCCCATTCCTTGCTGGAAAAGCGGTATTTGTTCAATTCCGCCATGAGTCCGCCTTTGGCAATCAGATTGCCAAACGGGTCGTATTCATACTGCGCCAGGATCATTCCACCGGGCGAGACGAGCGCGTCCACGTTGCCGTCAAAATCATTGAAATAATACGAGGTAACGACACTTTGCGGGCCGGGATTGACAGGAGAAACAACGGCGGGCACCGCCCGCGAACGGTCGCGGGTCTGTCCGGCGCTGGTTGCACAGCCCATAGCGCTTTTTTACGCCCATTCCGGCCCACGGTCAAATTTTAAAAACCTTTTCAGCACCCAAGTACGGAGGGCAGGGGCACGGCCCGGGGAGCGCACCCGCCCCGGGTGCTCTTCGACGCGCCCTCGCGTCGAAGAACTCGGCTGGAATGCAATCGCACCAGAGAAGCCCACGTCACATGTCCATCCTGTCGATCCTGTCTAAAACCGTCGCGGTCGTTGCGCCCCTTGCGTGAGTTTGATCCCCATTTCGAAATATGTTACGCATCCGGCAACGGATTGGATTCCTCCCATGAAATTACCCGAAACACGCCGAATAACACCAAGTAACAACCGCGTCGCATGGGACCCGCTACGCCATGTCCCTTGTCTAACAAGGAGAATAGCGTCCGGGCCTTAATTCAGCTCCCCACAGCGCGTCATTCAATTCGATTTATACTCCGAAAATCGGTCAACTCGACGCGCCATTTCGCTGGTGTAGTGACGGCCAAGTGTGTCTTTGTGCTGATCAATCCACTCTGTCAATTTGGTTGCCCCCAATGGCGCGGCATCCACAAACAGCCGGCCTTCCATCAATCCTCGTATCTCCTGGCGGGTAATGATAACATCCCGAACGAACCAGCCAGCAACCCGACATGCCCAATAACCAAATTCCGATGGAACACTGATGACGGGCCGATTCACTCCCAGCATCCGCTTGACTGTCTCCACCAACTCACGATAGGTGAACGTCTCCGGTCCGATAGCATTGATTACCTCGTTCCGCTCGCCGACTGCCTTCTCAACGGCAGCAGCGGCCAAGTCGTCCACGTAGATGGGTTGCAGCTTGTATTCTCCAGACCCGAATACTCCAAATACCGGAAGATGGCGCAACGACCAGGCGATATTATTGACCAACACATCCTCTTTTCCAAACAAGACAGTCGGACGCAAAATGCAGTAAGACACGCCGAGGGAGGTGAGGGCCGATTCCAATTCCGCCTTGCCGCTAAAATATGGCAGATCAGAATGAATGTCTGGATTGGTGATGCTCATGTGAACAATCCGCCGCACGCCGGCATCCTTCGCCGCTTGGAATAAAATTTTCCCTCACTATGCGTAAATAACCGATGGTCGAAACGCACCCAGTAGGTATTGATGAGCACTTCTATCCCCCGCAACGACTCTTTCAATTTTTCGGGACTGTCAAAGTTGAACGGGAACGCCTGTACCTGTCTTCCAAAAGGATTTTCGCGCTTCAAGGAGTTCGTCAGGGTGATGACAGTGTGACGTGCATCAAGCAAGCGGTGTGCGATGTAACGCCCGGAATAACCAAACGCTCCTGTTACGGCGGCGCGCATTAATTTCAAGAAACAGAGTCGGAGCGAGACCGCCGTCCAAGATACAGCCCAAGCAGCAAGCCGACCAAGGCCCCTATAACCGGGAGGGATGAAGGGGAATTTCCCTGAACTATCCATTGTATCAGGAATCCTGCACCTGCCCCAAGCAGCAAAGAAACTGATAAAGTAGCGAACCAACCGTAACGAAAATGAAGGCCATTGCGAAACCAAAATTCCATTACCACGGCGTAAACGAGAGAAGGAACTATACCGTAAAAATAGGCAAACAGTAAAAAAGGCGGAAGACCAAAGACACTCGCGATGACTCCGTCCTGGCGGAGTTTGGAAATATCAATGATGATTGCAGCCAGAAACGGTGGACCTAAGATCTCAACCAAAGTCCGGCGATTTCGACTCATAATATTTTGATCATGGCATTCCAGCCCCAGGCGGACCAACCGGAGGAGTTGCTGAACACAAAACCCAACAAAACCAAAGTCGCAGAACAGGTCCATTCATTATTCCTCCAGCCGCAGCATAACATTTTTGGTGAGCGGTTGAAATATCCGTTCCCTGCTGAAATTCGCACGCTAAACAGCCGCGAACTTGTTGTGCCCACGGACTGTCTCCAGCGCACTGACAAAAGCAAGTCAAAGAATCTCCCATGTAGGTTCCATTTCCATAAGCATCGCATGCTGAGCTGCTGCTCGGTAAAGGCGGTGCACTGGTGCATGGCGGCTTACAATTATCTAATCCCAAATAATCGTATCTATAAATCGGATCACTATTGACAAAGTCGTAAATACCCGTGTGTGAGTCATCCCCAACTGCGGTAAAAGCTACTTGAGCAAACTGGTCAATAGGATGTCGCTTTAATATAACCATGAACCCTTGATTACTCAACGGGTCTCGATTTGGCCACCTCTGCAGCCCCGCATCATAAAACCGATAGAGATAGTAATACAATCCTGAATTGTCATTCCATTCCTTCGACGAGAAGCGGTATTTATTAAAATTCACCAAAGGTCCGCTCATCGCGAGCATGTTGCCAAATGGATCATATAGATACTTCGCGGCAAGCTGCTGATTCGGGTACATTAGTGCGGTGATATTGCCATTTCCGTCCGCATGATAAAACGCGGTAGTCGGCGCGCCCGGGAGTTCCTGG
>DASYZW010000759.1:0-3685 GCA_035945915.1 Verrucomicrobiia bacterium
AATAAAGTTGCGTGTTAGCCCAAATTTTTTGCCGCACCCCGCGCGCGTAGCCCGTCGCGCCCGGCCCGAGGCCGTAAAAGGAGCCGCCACGCCAATAGTTGACATTGTGACGGCAGGCAAAGCGGGGAATTTGAATTTCCGAAGCTGTCCGGCCCGCTCTCGCAAAGTTCGCGATTTCGTATTGTTGCAATCCGGCGGCCGCCACGCGCTCTACCAGTTCATCGTACATATCGCAGGCGAGATCTTCATCCTCCTCAATTTCGCCGGCCTGAAGCTGATGAAACAACGGCGTATCGTCTTCGTAAATCACTTCGTACGTGGACAAATGCTCGCTCTGCAGCGCCAGCGCTTCGCGCAATGTTTCCCGCCAAACCCCCATGGTCTGCCCCGGAATGGCGAACATCAAATCGACGTTCAAATTGTCAAAACCGGCGGCGCGCAGGATGTCAAACGACTTAAAAACCTGTTCCCTCGAATGGACCCGGCCCAATCGATCCAACAAATCCTCATCGAGCGATTGCACTCCCATGGAAATGCGATTCACGCCGGAGTCACGGAGCAATTTCGCTTTGTCCAGTGACACCGTTGCGGGATTGCACTCGACCGTCCATTCATCCGCGCCTGACAAATTGAACTTTTCCATCGACTGCAAAATAGTCTGCCATTGGCGCAAGTTCAGGATCGACGGGGTTCCCCCGCCGAAAAAAATCGTTTCGGGGTCAAGGTCCTTCGCGACCATCTCCATCTCGCGAACCAGCGCCGATACGTACCGGTCCATCAATTCCCCTGACGACGCCTCGGAATAAAAGGCGCAATACGAACACTTCCGCGCGCAAAACGGAACATGGACGTAAAGGCTCTGGATTTTCGCTGGAGTTTCCACAATGTCGTTGGCCGGCCCGGCCAGGCGCCGGCTATTCCTGCTCGAACAGGAATGTCGTCGCCGATTTCTGTCCAAGCGTCGATTGAATGTTCAACAGGTCGGAATATTCCTTTGGCTTAATGATCCCGGGCTTCATCTCGAACTGTTCCGTTACGACGCATTTCCCGTCATCGTCGGTCCGGGTGATTCGGGCTTCCGAACCGCCGGGAGCGACCAGTTTTTGATTCTTCGGCGCGATTCCCGTCTCATGATAACCCGCCGGCAAATTGATCTCGGCGCGAAAATCATTCTCGTCCGCCTCGGAGACATAGAGCGGAAGAGCCCGATGGTCCGCCAGCGCATCAAACAATGACGCCGTAAATGGCAGGTTAAAGTAAAAATATTTTCCGTCCGCCACCGCGAAATTGTCCAACTGCACGGTGAACTTTTCAAGGCCCGGATACGTGTCGAATTTCGTGGTCAGGTCGCTGATCGGGCGGGCGCCCTGCGCGACGCGTGAGACCGCTTCCTGGAAATAATGCTCCCGCTCCTCGGGCGGCAACTCTGAAAAGAATTCGTTGTTGTCGTTGTACGTTTGGCCATAGAACCAGCGTGACACCTCAATTTGCGCCTTGCCGTCTTTGGCGATCGAAACGGCGTAGTCGGTCTCGATCCGGTTGGCGCAGCCGTTCGGAACATGCACCGTATAGAATTTTCGGTCGGCAAGGTTCAAGGCAAGGCGCCCGTTGCTGGCGGTGGTCCCCAGGTGCGCATATTGGCCCGTATCATTGAAATAATAATCCTGGCCGTCCAGGTTGATCCTCACCAGCGGCTGTTGAAAGTTGTCCGGCAGCGGAAACGAGCGCGCCACTTTGGCCAACCCGGAGACCGGCGGCAAATCGGACGCCATCACGAACTCCGGTTGAAAGCCGGCCGCCTTGAGCATGGCATAATATAAAATCGCGCAATCCGCCGAATGGCCGTATCCATCGCTCAGCGTGGTATCCGCGTCCGACAATTCGCGCAAAGGCAAATCCGTAAAGGAAGGCCCCGCCAGGCGAATATTTTCGGCGATGAAATTCCGGATCGCTTTCAACGCGTCCTGTTTCGATTTCGCGGAAGCGGTCAATTGTTTGGCCATCGCGGCGGCGTTGACGCCGTGGCCGGCATGCTCGAGCATCGCATCGCTTAACGCTTTCCAATAATCCGCGGCATCGCCCGCAAAGTAGGACACCCCGGCCTGGTAATTCCATTCCGGCGGCAGGTCCGGCTCCGAGGGCAGCGGCTTCACGCCTTTTGCCTGCCAGACATAACTCCGCGTGCCATCCCCCGCCGATTCGGTTTCCCGAACAATCCCGTGGGGACCGCTCACGAACTTTTGAATTTTTAAGTCCTTCGGCGCAGTCATCGTGAAAGTTTTTGTGTCCAGGTCGTCGGCGAACTGGAACGGCTCAAAACCGCTGACAAACGGCACGCCCTTCATCGAAATTTCAAATTCCACTTCAATCGTCGAGCCGATGTCCACCCCGGGCAGGCTCGCAACCAGGACCTTGCCGCCGGTATACCGGCGGGCGCCACTGTCCCAGCCCTGGTCCATCACGTTGATTTCCCCGGGCGAAATCTCCTGCCGGTTCCCGTCTTTTGAGATGACCGTCGCATGAACGATTCGAGCGTCTTCACAGGCGGGATTGAAATTGAGCTTCACTTCGGCTTCCCGAATTTTGCCGTCGTAAGTCAAAATGCGTTTGGAATATTTGACCCGATAGACCGCCGTGTGCGCGTCGGTTACAGTCAGGGATTTCTCGCTGTCCAAAATTCGGGCGCTCGAATCCAGGGGCGGCTGCGGACTGTCCCCGGAAGTCAAAGCATCCGCGATATCCTGTTTCTGGAGGGCCATGATCAGGTCCTTCCGGTTGTCAGACGCCATGCCCTTGAGCGTCTGCTTCATTTTGGAATATTGTTCCGGCGAAAACTCGACGCTCTTGAGCTTCAATTCTCGCGAGCATTTCAACAGATTGTTTTCGCACGAAACCTTTTCGCTGTAGCTCATCGAAGGGTCGTTCACCGAGGTAAGCTCGGGTAACGCCAGCGGACCGGCAAATCCCCCGGTCAATTGCAGGGACAGGTCCTCCCTGACACCGCACGTGGTTTGGATGATCAACGGATATTTCCGCTTTTGCAGCCCCACGTCGCCCAGGAGGATGCGATTGGCCACGCCTAAACCGCGCGAAATCAGCGGCAGGCTGATAAGCGATTTTCCCCCGCCATTGGCCGTCAATCCGACCGCCGTGAACTTCAGTTCCGCATGCAGCGGCACCGACGTATCCAGAATATTTTCAGGCGTTAGCCGAAACGAGGTCAGTGTGACACCGGGAACAGCTTCCTTGAGGCGCCCTTCAAAAAAGTCCTTTTGCTCGTCCGGTTTCAGGTGCGATAAATGGTTGCGATACGCGTCATCATTCACGCCTTCGAAGGACATTTCGGAAGTTGCCGTCAGGACGCCATTGGCATCGAGAGTGCCAGTGGTCGTCACATAGAGCATGTGCTTATCCGGCGATGGCACCGGGCTGAGACGCAACGTTTCGCCCTCGGGCCGGCAAACCAGATAGCTGCGATGGCAGTCGTAAGACGGCAGCAAATCGCGCGTGTTTTCATCCGTCGGATCCATCAGCGTGTACTCGCCCTTTTTCAATTCAACGCACGCAATGGCATGGTCAAAATCCGGTTGAGGCACGTGCATGTCGCGGATGGCGCCAATATTGATCAGCACTGGATACGCCTGGAATCCTGCCAGCCGCAGCATCGCCACCAGCAAACCGGCTT
>DASYZW010000760.1:0-3730 GCA_035945915.1 Verrucomicrobiia bacterium
CGGGTTCTTCCGCCGCTGAAAACTGGGTTTCTGGTTTGCCTTTCATCAGGACTTCCAACTCCTGAAATCCGGCATCATAAGACAGATCCTCGCCGCAGGGTTTATCGGCAGAAATCGGTTTCAGCAATTCTTCCGCGTTGATCATAAAATTTTTAAGCCTGTTCCCTTGAGGGTGCTCGGATTTTTTTGACCTGTCCAGCATCAATTCGATTTAACAGATACGATGACAATCGCGATTCGTCGCTTGTCTCATTTCCGGCTTCGCCCGTACAATGGCCATACACGCGTCTTATGCCCGAGAACCCAATATCAGAATACGACAAGTTCGCTTATCCAAGCGCACTGTATCCGCAATCGCACCCCGAACGACTGGCTACCATAGCCACCCTGTTTGATTTGCAGCCGGCCCGAATTGACCGCGCGCGGGTTCTTGAGTTGGGCTGCGGCGATGGCAACAACCTGATCACGATGGCCTGTACGCTGCCCCACGGCAGCTTCCATGGAATTGACCTGGCGATTGGACCGATTCGCCGCGGCCAGGAAACAATTGCAGCGCTGGGTCTCAAAAATGTGACGTTACGGCAGATGAACTTACTGGAAGCGCCGGCGGACCTTGGGGTTTTTGATTACATTATCGCGCACGGATTATATTCCTGGGTGCCGGAAGCCGTGCGCGAAAAGATTTTGGCGATCTGCCGGGAGCACCTCGCTGAAAACGGCGTCGCCTATATCAGTTACAATGCGTACCCGGGAAATCATGTGCGTGATGCCGCCCGGCGGATGATGCAGTTTCATGTGCAACAATTTTCCGAACCGGCCGAGAAGATTCGTCAGGCCCGCGCCTTCCTGAAATTTCTGGCCGAAGCCAAATCGAAACCGGGCGTTTGGCAGGACGTGTTGCGGCATCAGTTTGAGCGGATCGAGAAATACGTTGACGCAGGATTCTTTCATGACGACCTGAGTCCCGTCAACCAGCCGTTTTATTTTTATGAATTCATGCAGGCCGCCGGCCGTCACCAGCTCCAATATTTGGCTGAGGCGGATTTCACCGGCATGCAACTTGAGGGCGTGGGAGCGGAGGCAGTCGAAGTTATCCGGAAAATGGAGACGATCAATTTCATAATTCGGGAACAATACCTGGATTTTATCGTTGGCCGCGCATTTCGCCAAACGTTGTTATGCCGGCAGGGCCGGCAACTGGATCGATGGCCCAAGCCGGAGCGGGCCTATGATTTGTTTATCGCTTCGGATGTCGGGCTGGTTAATTCCAGCACGAACCCGGTTGTCGCGGGAATCGAAGATTTTCGGCGCGGCAAGATCGTCATCGCGACCAGCCAGCCCGTGCTTAAATCGGCGCTTTTGTACCTGGAACAGGTATGGCCGCGCCGGGTGCCGTTCAGCGAATTGCTGACCAAGGCTTGCGATCGGGCGGGGCGGGCCGCTCTTGAATCTGACCGCAGGGATCTCGGAGAATTTTTAATCCGATGTTATGGCGTGGGTATTGTTGACCTGCACGCATATGCTTCGACGTTTATTTCGGAAATCTCGGAGCGGCCGATGGCCAGCGCGCTGGCGCGTTTGCAAGTGCAAAGCGGTTCCCCGGTTTCATCGCTTCGGCATTTGCCGCTCAAAATCGAAGACGCGATGGGCCGGGAACTTTTGAGATTATTGGACGGTACGCGTGACCGTGCCGAGTTGCTGGAGCAGCTGAGCAAAACGAAGTTTTCCGCGCCAGTGACGGCCAGCACTGACGGCACACGGCCCGACCCCTCCGGCAGCGCGGGCGATAGAATGGCCGGGCAGTTGGAAACGAGCCTGATAAACCTTGCGAAGCTTGGACTATTAGTCGGATGAAGCATTAACCGCGTTTAGCCGCGCGAAACCCGGCTTTAAATCCTTGTTGATAAACCTGGTTGAGCATAGCGGCGTATTGTTCGGCGCCCGCGCGATTACTGCAATCGAGCATCACTCTTCCGGATGTATCCACGACCTGGAAGTGACCCTCCAGCGACATTATTTGGTAGGGCGTCTCGGGTTCGTTCATTTGATCCGGCAGTGCATTACGCCCCGACTATCAAACTCGATCAACGGTACGCGCGAATGGCTTCCCATCGGCCCATCAATTCCGGATAAAAATGGCCGCCCAGAACCGTGGACGCAAAATTATTGAGCTGGCGCTGTCTTGTTTTGCCCGAGAAAACCGCGGTCCCGTAATTTGGGTCAAAAAAACTTAACTCAGTTCCGGTGTTTTTGAATGCCACGGCGTGGCCGCTCGAGTCATTTGCGGACTGGAAATGCAATTGGTAAAAGGCGGGACGATTGGCGACGAAAGTGACGACTTCGGCAGGGCGAGAATTTTCCGCCATCGCCACTTCACCGCGAAAGGTGACGCCAAAAATTTTTAAGACTTCATTGATGTAACCGATAAAGTAACCGCCCAAATCCGAAGCGCCCGCGGAAGCCTTGGTTGCCAGGCCCTGATATCCGCGAACCTGGGCTTTGCCCACGCCTGAATTAACGAACGATTTGAACGCTTCCATATTTCCGTTGGCGGCGATCCAGCAACAACACAATGTCATACAGCAACCGCCGCGCAGGTGCGGGGGGAATTGGGCTATATAGCCGGATTGCTCAAACTCGCTATTACAGGTTCCGCCATAATGAACCGCCCATTTTGCATATACGTTAGGCATAATCTACTCCGGGATTGTTATGGATTTGCTCTTTGCGCGCGGCACGTACACAGTGCCGCAGGAATAAAAGAGAACAGGTTTTTGGGATCGCCAGACACGGGCAAGTTTTACCAGAACGCTCTCTTGCGTGTCAAGAGGGCGAATTCGGCAAAAAGGACGAAGCGCCCGACAAAGTTCGATCATGGGTTTTGACAAATAAATTGCCGAGGCCGACGGGTGGACTAGACTTCCTGCATGGACGCCTACGACCATCCAACATTTCAAATGGCTTGCCGCCAATTTGATCAGGTCGCTGATCATTTGCAAATTCCCGAATCCGAGCGCCAGCGCCTGAAATTTCCGAAACGTGCCATGATCGTCTCCCTGCCGGTCAGCCTCGAAGATGGTTCCACCCGGGTGTATAGCGGTTTCCGGGTGCAACATCACCTGGCCCTCGGGCCGACCAAAGGCGGTCTTCGCTATCATCCGGAAGTCACGCTCGGCGAAGTGGCTGCGCTTGCCATGTGGATGAGCTGGAAATGCGCTTTAGCCGGCCTGCCTTACGGCGGCGCAAAAGGAGGGATTGCCTGCGATCCGCATCACATGTCGCCCCATGAACTTGAGCGCCTGACGCGACGGTACACGCAGGAGATGATCCCATTCATTGGACCGCAAGTGGACATTATGGCGCCTGACATGGGGACAGACGAACAGGTAATGGCTTGGGCCATGGACACGTATTCCATGCATGCCGGATATTCCGTACCAAGCATTGTCACCGGCAAACCACTTTCGCTGGGCGGTTCGCTTGGCCGGCGCGAAGCTACTGGGCGCGGAGTGGCTTATCTCGCAGCTCGCGCGGCCGATACGATAGGCATGGATTTGAAAAAGGCGAAGGTGGTGGTCCAGGGATTTGGCAACGTTGGTTCAATCGCAGCTCAAACCCTGGAAAATTATGGCGCAAAGATCATCGCTGTAAGCGACGTATTCGGCGGCGTTATAAACCAAGCCGGACTTGACCTGCAAAAACTGGCGCGGCACGTCGGCGAAAAACGAAC
>DASYZW010000761.1:0-2058 GCA_035945915.1 Verrucomicrobiia bacterium
GGCCCCTGAAAGGAACGTTTCTAATCCAGAAACGTGAGCTTCACGCCTTCCTTGGGCCTGGCAAAGCTCTCGAGGAGAGTCGAGCCGGCGGGGGAGGTGGAAGCGGCGTCTTTGCGGTCGGCGGAGGGTTCCAGCGCCGAGCGCAATGCGCCTTCGACGAGCTGCGCACAATGAATTTTCATGGGCGGCAATGGCCCGAGTTCGCCGGCCAATTCCTCGGTTTTTAGCGCAAGCGCTTCATTCGCCGTTTTCCCGCGAATCAATTCGGTGGCCAGGCTGGCGACGGCGATGGCAGTTTCGCAGCCGAACGACTGGAAGGTCGCGCGGTCGATGACCTTCTTGCCGTTTTGCTCCTTGAACTTCACCCAAAGGCGCAACATTTCGCCGCAATCCGCATTGCCGACCGTGCCCACGGCGTCGGCATCTGTCAATTCGCCCATATTCTGGGGATTGGCCAGGGCGGCCTGGATTCGCTGTTGCAGATCGTTATTCATTTTTAAATTGTAACACAATTCGCCGGGCCAGCGAATGCCGCTCAATATCGCGGCACGGTCGGATCAATCTCCGCGGACCAGGCATCAATGCCGCCTTTGATGTTTTTGACGTACTTGAATCCCTGTTCGTGCAGGAAATCCACGACGTCCATCGAGCGGGCGCCGACCTTGCAGAGAAAATAATACTGTGAGTTCGGGTCCAGTTCGGTAAAGCGTCGCTGGATCTCGCTCATGGGCAGCAACGGAACGCCTTCGATGTGCGCGATCTCGTATTCAAATGGTTCCCGCACGTCAACGACCTTGATTCCCAGGGCCGGGTCTTCCAGGGCCCGTTTCATTTCCTGCACCGAGACTTCATTGGGATTGCCGTTCGTCCTGGGGGGCTCAATGCCGCAGAAAACTTCGTAATCAATTAATTCCTTGATCGTCGGGTTTTCGCCGCACACGGGACATTGCGGGTCCCGGCGCAATTTCAATTCGCGGAACTTCATGTCCAGCGCATTGAACAGGAGCAACCGGCCGACGAGCAGATTTCCTTTGCCAAGCGCCAGTTTCAAAATTTCGGTCGCCTGGATGCAGCCGATGATGCCCGGTAACACGCCCAGGACCCCGCCTTCGGCGCAACTGGGGACCATGCCCGGCGGCGGCGGTTCGGGATAAAGGCAACGGTAACAGGGACCGCCAAGATGCGGCGCGAACACGCTGGCCTGTCCTTCGAAACGAAAGATCGAGCCGTAAACGTTCGGTTTTTTCAGAAGAACACAGGCGTCGTTGGTCAGGTAGCGCGTCGGGAAATTGTCCGTTCCGTCGACGACGATGTCGTAGGGACGAATGATGTCCAACGCGTTCTCGGAGGAAATTCGCGTATTATGGATGACGACTTCGCAATTGGGGTTCAGGCCATGGATGGTTTCTTTGGCTGATTGCGCCTTGGAACGGCCCACATCCGCGTCCGTGTGCAATATCTGACGCTGCAGGTTGGAGTAGTCAACCGTGTCAAAATCCACAATGCCGATTTTGCCGATACCCGCGGCGGCCAGATACATGGCGATAGGCGAGCCCAGTCCGCCTGCGCCGATGCACAGGACGCTGGCGCCCTTAATACGCTTTTGTCCGCCTAATCCGACTTCGGGCAAAATTAAATGCCGCGAGTACCGCTTAATCTCGTCATTGTTTAATTCCATAATTTCACTGTCAAAGGGAGATTATAGTAATGCAGCGAGCGGAAAAATCAAGTGGTCCATGGAATAACCGGAGCCGCCTGCTGCCCCGCGTTTTGACGCGATTGCAGCCGGTCATTGTTGTTCGTTAGGAAGCCTAAAGCCTCACAACACTACTTTTTCTTTCCGTAGATTTCCTCCGGCTTTTGCAACTGTTTCTCGGTAATTTTGATCTCGCCGTTTTGCACTGACCGGAAAAAGCACGATTGATAGCCTTCGTGGCAGGCTGCGCCGGTTTGTTCGACCTGGATGAGCAGGACGTCACCGTCGCAATCAAACGCGAGGTCTTTGACGACCTGGACGTGGCCGCTTTCTTCGCCTTTCATCCAGAATTTCTGGCGCGA
>DASYZW010000762.1:0-3569 GCA_035945915.1 Verrucomicrobiia bacterium
TCGGGCAATTACGGCAACTCGGCCCCTATGCCCATTTCGAGGAACTTTCCAAGGGCATTTGGCAGGCCCTGATTTGCGCGGCGGCGGGAATTGGCGTCGCGATTCCCGTCCATGCCGGCTACAACTACCTCGTCAGCCGCATCAACAAGATCGTATTGGACATGGAGCGGGCCGCCGGTGAAATCGTCAACATCGTCACTGAAAACGGCGCGGAAAAGTCGTCATGAAATTTCCGCGCAACGCCAAATTGCTGCGCAGCCCCTTCGACGTTGCGCCGTTTGCGACCGTGTTCTTCCTGATCATTATTTTCCTGTTGTTGGGGGCGTTCCTGCCCGCGCCGGGTTTGTCGCTGAAACTCCCCCAATTTGAAGTCAGCAACCTGTCCGATGACTTGCCCGGCACGGACAAGCCAACGGTAGCGGTGGCGATTGATTCGGCAGGCCGTTTGTTTTTCTCAAATCAAATGGTCACTGAAAGCCAATTGAAAATCCAGTTGCACCATGCCGTGATTTCCTCAAAGGCTCCTCTTACACTGGTAATTCAGGCGGACCAGTTGGTGACTTACAGCAACCTGGTCACTGTTTCGTTGTTGGCGCGCGACGCCGGAATCAGCGATGCCATCCTGGCGACGCAACCCCGGATCGTCGCCGCCCCCGGTCAGCCATGAGCGCGGATTCGCCGGAACCTTCACCAGCCAGAAAATGGAGTTGGCTCCGATGGTTGGCGGCCGTCGCCATCGTCTTCCTCGCCCATGTCGTCCTGATATTCGTTTTCGGCGTCCGCAAGCCGCCTCCGCAGGTTCCGGTGCGCCACACCCCCTCGCTCTCCCTGGTGCCTGAATCGTCCGGAGACTGGCTGGCTTTAAATGACACGACCCTTTTCGCCCTGCCCGCAAATAATGGCTTCGCGGCCTCCATGTGGACTGAACTGCCCCCGCTGAATATTCACCCCCGCAATTGGACAGAGGAACCGCATTGGCTCGATCCATCCAACTCCATCCAAATGGCCGGGCTGTTCGCCGGCTTTAACGAGTTCGTCAAAACAAACCGTTTCGCGGCAATTCATTTCGAATTCAATGTGCCGCCCGAAACCCCGGCGCCCCTAACTCCAATCGAGCCTCCGATCGCCCAGCAGTCAACATTGCGGATCAACGGCGAACTCGCAGGTCGCCAATTGCTCGACCCTCGCAAATTACCGTCATGGCAGGATGCGGATATTGACGCGCCGAGTATCGTCCAGGTTCTCGTGAATCCGGCGGGCAATGTTGTTTCGGCGGTATTACTGCCGCAGGAAGTCATTTCGGATGGAAGTTCCTGGGAACCTCCTCTGACGCACAATGCAAAGGCAGACCAATGGGCGGTTGAACTGGCGCGCTCTCTGCATTTTACGCCACTGCCGCCCGATAAGGCGATGGTGACCAATGCCATGGCGCATTTGACGCTGGGCCAATTGACCTTCAACTGGCAGACAGTGCCGCAAACCGGCACGAATGTTACTAATTTCTAATTATGGGTTTTAAGATGACAACAGAACCTCCCAGCGGGTCGCAACGTTTGCTCATTTCAACCATTAAACGAAGAAAATGAGCGCGTCCATGTTGATCTTCATTTACGTGGCAGGCCTGCTGGGGGCCTTATGCGCCCTGGGAATCTATTCTGAACTGCGCCGACACCGCTTTGGCCCGGGACGCTCCCAGGACCGGATCTTCCGATGCACAAATTGCGGGAGCGTGTATACCGACGATCCAGACGTGGATCGTTCGCGGTGCGCCCAATGCGGAAGATCAAACGAGCCAATTGAATTCTAGCGCGCTGATATTCAACTGAGCCTCGACCGTGACATCGAATGTTTTAATTTCCAGTCTTTAGTTCAACCACATCGTGCGGAGAGGCTTCACGAATTCCGGCGGGGCTAACGCGGATGTAACGCGCCTTTTTACGAAGCTCATCCAGGTTCCTGGCCCCGAGATAACCCATGCCGCTTTGGATACCGCCGATGAGCTGAGTCAGCACGCGGTCCACCGACCCGCATGCTTCCTTGAGAGCTTCCACTCCTTCCGGCGCGACTTTCTGCGCAGGATTTTTTTCGTGGCCGTAGCGGGCTGCGCTGCCGGCTTTCATCGCCGCCAGGCTCCCCATCCCTCGGTATTGTTTGTAAAGTTTTCCGCTGATCTCCACGACGTCGCCGGGCGCCTCATTACAGCCGGCAAAAACGCCGCCGCAAATCACCGCTTGCGCAAGCGTCAGCGCTTTGACGATATCCCCGGATTTTGTAATCCCGCCGTCGGCAAGTATCGAAACCTTTTTCTTTTGTCCGGCGCGAGAACACGTATAAAGCGCCGTCATTTGAGGGATCCCCACCCCGGCGACGATGCGAGTTGTGCAAATCGATCCGGGACCCTGCCCGACTTTGATTGCGTCCGCGCCGCAATTTGCCAGGTATTCCACGCCCGCCGCGCTCGTGACGTTGCCGGCGATGATCGGCAATTCCGGAAAAGCGTCACGCAATACTTTGACCGTATCTCCCACGCCCCGGGTATGACCGTGCGCCGTGGAAACGGCGACCGCATCCACGCCGCGATCCACGAGGCTGCCTACATGGTTTAAAATCCGGTCGCGATCCAGCTCCCCGAAGGCGTTCCGCGTGGCACTGACGGCCGCCCCGCAAAGGAGACGAAATCGTGAATCACGCGCCGGTTTGAATTGCGCGCGCCGTTCCTGGGTAATGTGCTCAACGTCACTCAGCGTAATCAGCCCGCATAATTTATCCTTGTCATCCACGACAAGCAGTTTGTGGATGCCCAAATGTTCGGTGAAAAATTTGTCAGCCCGGGCAATCGGGTCTTTGCCAAGCTCCTTTTGATTGATCGTTTGCACCTGCGCCCTCGGCTGGAGGGCCTCGGCCACTTTCCGCTGGGCATAACGCGGCTTAACCACGTGTCCGGGCAGCAATCCGACCAATTTTCCCTGTTCATCCACTACGGGAAAGGTGCTGAAGCCGAATTTTTTTTGTTCAATCATTTGGATGACATCGCCGATGAACTGATCGAGCGAAACTTTGATCGGCTCCTGGATCAACCCGTGGACGTGGTTTTTCACGCGGCTCACCTCGGAAAGTTGGTCCCGTTCCGGGAGATTGTAATGAATCAAACCCATTCCGCCATTCAAGGCCATCGCAATCGCCATGCGCGATTCGGTGACCGTATCCATGTCCGACGAAATTACCGGGATATGCAAGCGCAACTGCTCCGCCAGCTGCGTATCCAATTGAGTGTCGCGCGGGAGAATTTCCGAATAGAGCGTAGCCAGGGTAATATCATCAAACGTCAGGCCAATAGTGTGATTCGCGGGAAAAAATTTGTCCGCGGATTGATAGAACCGGGAATCGAAATCAGATTTGCGCTTGTCTGCCATGTGGGAAAATGAAGGAGACTGATGGTCTTTGGCAAGGAAAATCGTCAGGAAAATCGTTTGCGCGCGCAATGCCGACCCGAAACTATCATTGACACATCGTAGAATTCTTTTTTCTTTGAAAGGGTCAATGACAGCCGACACCGACTCTTTACCTGT
>DASYZW010000763.1:0-2051 GCA_035945915.1 Verrucomicrobiia bacterium
AAGGCTGGATGCGACGTGCGGGCGGTCCTGACAGCCGACGCCCAGAAATTCATTACTCCGTTGCCGTTCAAAACGTTAACCCGCAACCCTGTGGTAACGGACCTCTATGACGAAGAGGAGGGTTGGAAACCGGCGCATATCCGGCTGGCCGACGAAGCGAACCTGTTGCTAATCGCGCCGGCTACGGCAAACGTCATCGCGAAGATGGCCGCCGGGATCGCCGATGACGCGCTGACTTGCATTGCGCTGGCGCTCAATCCCAAAGCGAAGATTTTAATTGCGCCGGCCATGAACGGGAAGATGTGGCTGCACCCGGCAACTCAGGCTAACGTGAAAGTCCTGGCATCCCGCGCGGCGCAATTCATCGGGCCGGATGAAGGCATGTTGTCGTGCGGCTATGAAGGCATTGGGCGACTTTGGCCCGTAGAGGCCATCGTGGAGCGCGCATTGTCCTTAAAGGCCTGAATCGTTGGATTTAATCGGGCGATGTGGTTTGGCTGATAAATGTGGCGCTGTGAAAAATATCTTTCGATATCCGCGAAATTTATTACTACGGCGCTAATTCTATGAGAGCAGGCTCCTGGCATTGGTTCAAAGGACTCCCCGCGCTGCTGGCCGCGCCGCGGCCGGACCCGGCGCGCCATGCACAACGGATTATTTCGATGCAACGGCGCATTCTGCTGCCGATCAGAACAGCCGTAATCGCGTTCGTGTTGTATTACTTCTTTTCGGTTGATTGGACGGCCCAGGAAGTCAGCGGGCAAACCCTAATTCTTGAAACCTTGCGGAGCTTTCTAGTGCTTTATGTCGTTTGCAATATTCTTTCGGCCGTCATCTTTTTCTCCTGGAAATTGTTCCCGACAAAATTGTTCCAGTGGCTTGTCTTCGTCATTGGCATTTTGGACGGACTTTTTGTGGCCAGTCTGATGCTATTAACGGGAGGCTGGCAAAGCATCGCATTTTGGCTGTTTCCGGTTTTGATCGTTTTGAATGCGATGAGCATTCCGCTGGCAGTGCCACAAATTATTTTAAATCTGTTGCTGAGCGTTTTTTTCGTCGGCGTGGGCATCACGTTCGCAAACATGGGAGAAAACCAAATCAATCTCATGTATGTGCCCGGGTTAAGTCCTGGCCGCCTTTCACCCGGCACCAATGCAATTGCAACTCAAACGCGCGCCGAATCCACGGAAAAAATGCGCCATGGAAGCATTCATTGGGACCCCAGGCTTGCGCCACTCGAGGAGGAAACGCCGGCAGAATCATTTTTGCTGCGTTTATTTGTGCTGCTGCTGTTGACCCTGTGCTGTTACTGGGTGCAGGCGCTGGCGGAACGGCAACGACGGGAAATGGAAGAGGCGCGGGAGTTTGCCTTGCGCGAGGCGCAACTGCATTCCGCCGGGCGCCTGGCAGCCGAGTTCGCGCATCAAATTAAAAATCCGCTGGCCGTGATTGCCAATACGGCATTCTCGCTTCGGCGTTCCCTGCGCGACAATAAAAAATCCGCCGACCAGCAGCTCGAAATCATCCAGGAGGAAGTGGCCCGGGCGGACCGCGTGATTACGCAAATCATGGGATACGCGCAATTGAGCGAAGGCCGCGTTGAAAAGCTCGATGTTGTCGAGGAAATGGAACGCGCGATAACCCAGGTTTTCCCGCCAGCCGTCCCGTGCGAGATCACGGTGGAACGCCGCTACGCGGACTATTTTCCGCCACTACTGATGCAGCGCGGGCACTTGTCTGAAATTTTTGTCAACCTTCTCAAAAATGCCCGTGAAGCCATCGCGGGCGCGGGAAGCGTGATTGCCCAGGCCGATTGTCTCAAAGACAACTCCGTGGAGATTTCCGTGCGCGATACCGGCGCGGGAATACCGCCGGAAAAGCTTAAGCAAATATTTGAAGCGTATTACACCAGCAAGAACGGGGGCAGCGGCATGGGCCTGGCCATCGTCAGGCACAACACAGAATTGTACGGCGGAACGGTCCGGGTGATATCTGAAGTTGGACGCGGCTCGGAATTTATTTTAACCTTTCCGGCAAAAGCGGTTGTGAAT
>DASYZW010000764.1:0-1945 GCA_035945915.1 Verrucomicrobiia bacterium
GCGTTCTTTCTTATTCTTCATTCCGTGCATCGTGATTCGCTGAAAACTGCCGCCCGCGTTGTCGTCAAACTGGGCACCGGCGTGCTGACAGACCGCCGGAAACAGATTGATCCGGCGCAGTTGGGCCAACTCGTATCGCAAATCGCGGCGGCGCGCGCGTCCGGAAAGGAAATAGTCATCGTCAGCAGTGGCGCCGTGGGCGCAGGCATGGGATTGCTGGGATATGAAAAACGGCCCGCCGAACTTGCCGAATTACAAGCCTGCGCGGCTGTAGGACAGCCGCGACTGATGGCGCATTACACCGAACACTTCGCGAAACACAACCTGCACGTCGCCGAAGTTTTGCTGACGCACGATGACCTGGAGCATCACGAACGGCATTTAAATGCGCGCAATACTTTGGTGACCCTGCTCAGCCGGGGTGTCATCCCGGTCATCAATGAGAATGACGCCGTATCGCTTGCCGAACTCAAATTCGGAGACAATGACCGGCTTTCCGCGTTGGTCGCCTCCCTGTTGCCGGCGGATTTGCTTGTCATTTTGACAACGGTGGATGGGGTCCTGGAAAATTTTGGCAAAGCCAATCCAAAGACCATTTCCGTGGTTGAACAAATCGACGGAACGATTGAGAAGCTCGCCGGCGGGACTTCCAGCGAAACCGCCGTTGGCGGAATGAAATCAAAAATCGAGGCGGCGAAAATTGTGATCCGATCCGGCATTCCGTTGGTGATTGCGTCCGGCAAAAAAAAGGATGGCCTGGAGCAGGTGCTGGCCGGAGAGGACGAAGGAACCCTGTTTGTGGCGCCGTCAACAAAGTTGCAAGGGCGCAAACGTTGGATTGCATTCTTCCATCATCCAAAAGGGGCAATATTCGTGGACAACGGCGCCAAGAAGGCATTGCGGGAGGCCGGAAAAAGTCTATTGCCACCAGGCGTGGCGCGATGCGAGGGCGACTTTAACCCGGGTGATGTCGTGCGTATTTGCGACCTGGACGGAATGGAATTCGCGCGCGGCATTGCAAAGTTTGGCGCCGATGAAATCCGGGAGAAGAAACCGGCCCGCGTGGAATTGGTGCACCGCGACGATTTGGTGATTCTTTAAAAATTCGCCGTGAAAAAGACCCCCGCGATTAAACATTTGCTCAAAGTAATGGCGAAGTTGCGTTCGCCAACCGGCTGTCCCTGGGACCGCGAACAAACCCACTTAAGCCTTCGCCGTCATGCGATTGAAGAAGTGTACGAACTGATTGATGCCATCGAAGCGCACGATGACCATGAAATGGCGGAGGAGTTGGGGGATTTGCTGTTGCAGGTGGTCTTTCATTGCCAGCTCGCGCGTGAACGCGGCGCCTTTGATTTTGAACGCGTCTGCCGCATCCTCGTTGAAAAGCTCATTCGCCGGCATCCGCACGTTTTCGGAAATACAAAGGTTGCCGGCGTGGATGAAGTCTGGGCGAATTGGGAACAAATCAAGCGGGCAGAAAAGCATGGAACCGCGCGCGCGCGGCATTCGGCATTTGATGGGATTCCGAAACATTTGCCGGCCCTAATGCGCGCGGAGAAACTTACAAAAAAAGCACGCAAGGTATTTGGCCCGAGCGAAAAATCGACTTCCGATAAAAAAGGACGGACCAAGACAGACATCGCAAAAGAATTGTTTGATTTAACCGCATTGGCTCAAGCGCGTGGCTGGTCGACGGAACAATTATTGAGCGAAGAAACCAAGCGCCGGGAACGCGACTTCCGGAAGCGAGAGGCGCGTCAACCGGTGGATTAACGCTCCGGAAGAATTTCTTCCTTTTTCCGAATTAGCATTTCCCGTTTAATTCCACATCATGAGCGATTCCAATTATTTTATTCACGAGGACCCGTGGCGCATATTCCGGATCATGGCCGAATTCGTGGATTCATTTCAAACGATGTCCCAGGTGGGCCCCGCCGTGACC
>DASYZW010000765.1:0-1885 GCA_035945915.1 Verrucomicrobiia bacterium
TCCGGCGAGGTGTTCAGCCGCTGTAAAATGTCCGCGGCCTGGCAGGCCGCCGCGTCGTTTAAGATATCCGTGGCGCGTTGCCCGTTCATTTTCTTTTCAGCGGTCATAAAAATAGCGTTTAACCCACGTATCGTTCCAAAACCGTCAGCAGTGAGCGCAAATGTTGCCGGCCTTCGGGTTTGTTCCCGGCGCTTTCCACATACGCGCGGAGCTGGGACTCAATAACCTCTTCGCTGAAGGATTTCAACGCCCTTCGCGCCGACACCACTTGCATCAAAACGTCGGAGCTGTCCGTGTCGGTCTCCACCATTTTTTCGATTCCTTCGATCTGTCCCTTGATCCGCCGGAGGCGGACCACAAGCGCCCTCTTTTCGAGTCCGGGCCGGACCTGCTTCGTTTTCATTGCCGGATTGTGCCTAAAACATTTTCCGCGAGGCGCCATCCCGAGATGACGCTTGACGCGGCATAGGGGATAGGGGTATACGGGGCCGGTGTTGGGGTCAAACTATTTTTCATTCAGGATTTTAAATGCCGCGGGTCGCCTGGCTCCAATCAAACGGGGCTGATCCGGGAGAGCGAATGTAACATACGCTACAATATGCAGCGAAATAAACAAAATCGCGCGTGGGAAGCGTTTGGCGCGGCGGGCGGCTTCCCGTGGGCCCTTGCCCTGTTGGCGGCGGGCAGCGCGGCCCCGGCGCAGGACTCATCGGAGGTCGCGTCATTTGCGACGAATTCGCCCGTTGCCCCGCAGAATTGGAATTTCCACGCGCAGAACACGGAGATTGTCCAGGGTTACCCGGCTTTTCATTCTCAATCTCCCGATGGTCCCAACAGTCTTCCCTCCGGCGGCGAAGCGCGGGAAACGGTTTCCGTCGACCTGCTGGCGGCCGTCCGGCTTTGGCGTGGCGCCGAAGCGCATGTGGATGGCCTGATGTGGCAGGGGTTTGGCATCGGGAATACGCTTGGTTTGGAAGGATATTCCAGTGGCGAAGCCTACCGGATTGGCACGTCCGTTCCAAATGCTTCCATCACGCGATTGTTTATTCGCCAAAGGATCGGGTTCGGCGGCGATCAGGAAGCGATCTCGGACGACGCGCTGGACCTGGCCGGACGGGAAGATGTCTCCCGGCTGACAATGACGGTTGGCCGCTTTAGCGCCAAGGATATTTTCGACAATAATGCCTATGCGAATGACCCGCGCACGCAGTTTATGAACTGGGGTCTTGGCGCAAATGAAGCCTGGGATTATCCGGCCGATGCCATCGGATATACGACGGGCATCGCGCTGGAACTAAATCAGCCCAAATGGACTTTGCGGTACGGCTTTTTCCAGGTGCCGGAAGTCCAGAACGGGTTGAACTGGGAGGACAAGTTTCTGTGCTGGCCCTACAACAGCAATTCGGAAGATGGCCCGTTTTTTGAAGCATGGGGTATGGTCGCGGAATTGGAACGACGATTTCAAATCCAGGACCATCCGGGAACTATCCGCGGCCTCGTGTTTCTCAACCGGGCGAACATGGCTGATTACTCCCGGGCGACGACGTTTCTGCAAAATGGCGAAAGCTTTCTGGCTGCGCGCTCGTACCGTGAGAAATACGGTTTCGGTTTGAACTGGGAACAGGAAATAACGAAAAATATTGGCGTCTTTTCACGACTCGGCTGGAACGACGATCGGGAGGAGGGCTGGATGTTTTCCGATGTCGGACGCTCCGGCTCGTTGGGGGTAAGTCTTAAGGGCGGATATTGGGGCCGTCCGGACGATACATTCGGTCTGGCCGGGCTTGCCAATGGCATCTCCAGGGCCGCGCAACGCTTCTTTGCGGCTGGCGGCACGGGCATTCTCGCCGGTGACGGCGCGGGTCGTTTTAATTACAGCTGGGAA
>DASYZW010000766.1:0-6233 GCA_035945915.1 Verrucomicrobiia bacterium
GTAACCCGGGTGAATGAGACAGGTAGTGACAAGTCTGGCCGCGCCAGGCTCACCGTAAGTGGGGGTTGCGCGGCTTGGGATACTTATCCCTCCGCCTCGCACATAGGGTCCACTACCGATGCAATACGAGACAAAATGCGCGCAATCGTCGCCGACCCCGCCGTCAACACCCGGCCCGCTGGGAACGGGTGTGAACGAATTTGGAGTAACCGTTGACCAGTTGCCACCATTCGTCCAGAAGTAGCCGTCGGGGCAATAATACGCTGCGTAATTATTTGCAAACGAGATCGTCCGCGATCGGTCGAATACGCCCGTATTCCCACCTGGTTCGACGACTACCTGCACGGTCACCGTGGGAGCGAAGAAGCCCGTGTCATTGAGCGCAAAGCTATCCGTGTAGGAACCAGCCGCCTCCGGCGCGATGAAATCCATGCTGAATGACGCTTTGGATCCGGGTGCAACACTTTTCCCGCCATTAATCGCGGCGCGAGGGAAATGATACGTCCCGCTCGAATTTGTGATGAGTGGAATTGCGCCGAGGCTATCGAGTCCCACCATATCCAGAGTGTACCCACTCGAGCCCGGGGTCCAGGTCGAGGTTCCAGTATTTTGGAAAGTCCATGTCTGCGTGAACAGGGACCTCGGCTCGACTGGCGTTCCATTGGTAATCGAAACTGAAAGCAAGGAGGCACTGTCTGTTGCAAAACTGTGATTTGTGGCGACTGCCGTAAATAAACAAAATACTACTGGTCGAATTCGCCCAAGGAGATTCATTGTATGACTATAGCCTTGAATAGCCTGTCAATAAAGGGGAAAACGAAATTTGCAAAGCAAAGCAACCACTAACAGAGGGTTCCGCGATCGGCCGGTTCTGATTCGCCATTTATCTGTCACTTGACATCGGCGCGCGGAATGCAAGATTGCCCGTCTATGGATTTACAACTCACAAACAAACTTGCGCTCGTTAGCGGTTCAACCAAAGGGATTGGCCTGGCCATCGCCATTGGCCTTGTCCGCGAAGGCGCCAGGGTGATCGTTAATGGCCGTACGGATAAATCCGTGTCTGAGGGCGTTGAGAACATACGGAAAGCCGTCCCTGACGCAAAATTGGAGAGTTTTTCAGGGGATTTGTCGAATGCCACGGTCGCTGAAAAACTGACGCGCCAGTTTCCCGATGTCGAAATTCTTGTCAATAACCTCGGTATTTTCGAACCGAAACCGTTTGAACAGATTCCCGACGACGACTGGCGGAAGTTCTTTGAGGTAAACGTTTTGAGCGGAGTGCGTTTGAGCCGCGCGTATTTGCCGCCAATGAAACAACGCAATTGGGGACGAATCATCTTTATCAGCAGCGAGAGCGGCATTCAAATTCCGGCTGAAATGATCCATTACGGCATGACGAAAACAGCGCAGTTGGCCGTGGCGCGCGGTATGGCGGAAACGTGCGCCGGCACCGGTGTGACGGTGAATTCTGTGCTGCCTGGACCCACACGTTCGGACGGGGTGGACGAATTTGTAAAACAATTGAGCGGTGGCAAACCTTTCAGCGAATTCGAAAAGGAATTCTTTAAAACGGTGCGCCCGACATCGCTGATCAAACGCTTTGCCACGACTGAAGAAGTGGCGAACCTGGTCGTTTTCGTCGCCAGCCCGCTCTCATCCGCTACAAATGGGGCGGCCTTGCGGGTGGATGGCGGAGTGGTAAAAGCCTGTTTTTAACGGAAAATTTAAAATTTAACAATCACTGCGATCATGAATTACAAGCTTCTTGGCAAATCGGGTCTCCGCGTGTCGGAGTTGTGTTTGGGAACGATGACATTTGGAGAGGAATGGGGTTGGGGCGCCAACCTGGATGAAAGTCGCAAAATGTTCGATGTCTTTGCCGAATCGGGGGGAAATTTCCTGGATACGGCCGATGGTTACACCAACGGCACCAGCGAGAAGATGCTGGGCGAATTTGTGAAGGCCAACCGCGAGCGCTTCGTCATTGCCACGAAATACTCATTTAACGCTTTTAAACCTAACGACCCCAACGGTGGCGGCAACCATCGTAAACATATGGTTGAGTCGTTGAATGCATCGTTGAAACGCCTCGGCACAGATTACGTGGATCTTTACTGGATGCATGTTTGGGACGAATTAACGCCGGTTGAGGAAGTGATGCGCGCATTTGATGACCTGGTGCGCGCCGGCAAGGTTCTTTACATTGGCATTTCCGATGCCCCTGCCTGGTGGATTGCCAGGGCCAACACGCTGGCTGAGTGGCGTGACTGGACGCGGTTTGTCGGCCTGCAAATCGAATACAGCCTGGTGGAGCGGACTCCTGAGCGCGAGTTGCTGCCCATGGCGGAGGCGCTCGGCCTCACTATCGCCGCATGGTCGCCGCTCGGCAGCGGTTTATTGACGGGAAAATACGCCAAAGGTTCGACGGAAGAAAAGCGATTGGACAAGACACCGCAGTTCAAACAACTCTCCGAGCGCAACATGAAGATCGCCGATACGGTTGTCGCCGTCGCGAAAGAGTCCGGAAAATCGCCGGCCCAGGTTGCGCTAAATTGGCTGCGCGCCAATCCCAATGTAATTCCCATTATTGGCGCGCGTAAATTTTCCCAATTTGACGACAACCTGAAGTGCCTGGATTGGTCGCTGGACCAGCGGCATATCGAACGTTTGAATGACGTGAGCGCGATTGAGATGGGTTTTCCCATGGACTTTATCCAGCGCAAAACAGTCCGGGAGTTTCTTCATGGCGGGATGTTTGAACGAATTCAGTCGTCCCATTGAATTGCCGCGACTACCGCCCAAACCAGGGAAGCGGCTATGCAAAGTACGACGACCCACGGCCAAAGGGCCTGAGGATTGAGCGTGGCCAATGAATCCGGACATAACATGCCAATTCAGTTCTACCGTTGAGATGCAGCGAGCCGCCGGTTTGGATTCAAAATAATTGTGCCCATTTTCAGTTTTCTCCGCACTTGATTTTCTTCCCGCGGTATCGCAATTTGGACCTTCGACATTTAAAATAAGAATAATAACAAAAGGAGAAATTATGGCATTTGAATTACCCCCATTACCGTATCCGTCCGATTCATTGGAACCCCACATTGATAAAGCCACGATGGAGGTCCATCACGGCGGCCATCACAAAGCCTACGTGGACAATCTGAACAAAGCCGTTGCCGGAACCCCGCTCGAGGGAAAATCGCTCGAGGCATTGATCGGCGACCTTGCGTCTGTGCCGGACAATATCCGGGGACCCGTGCGCAACAACGGCGGTGGTCATTGGAACCACTCGTTCTTTTGGAAACTGCTCTCGGGCAAAGGAGCGAAAGCGCCGGAAGGAAAATTGGCCGACGCGATCAACTTGGCATTTGGAAGCTTCGACGGGTTCAAGGAAAAATTCGAAGCCGCCGGACTCGGACGCTTCGGCAGCGGTTGGGCCTGGCTCGTTTCTCAGAACGGAAAAGTGGAAATTGTGTCCACGGCCAACCAGGATAATCCGCTCATGGGTAAGACGATTTCCGGGGTGGAAGGCAAGCCCATCATTGGCGTGGACGTGTGGGAACACGCTTATTATCTGAAATATCAGAACAAGCGGGCTGCATACCTCAAAGCAATTTGGAACGTCATCGATTGGAACGCCGCCGCGAAGAATTTCTAAAAAAAGCGGCAAACAAAAACACCGGGCGAACAGCCTGGCGTTTTTTTTGTTTTTCGGCGGCGCGCGGCGGGGCGGCGGCAATTATCGGCGGCGCATTGTCGCGCGCTTGAGTTCGCGATCAGCCTCTCGCGTTTTCAGATCCTCCCGTTTATCGAATTGTTGCTTTCCTTTGCCCACCGCGAGCGCGACCTTGACCCTGCCGTTCTTCCAATAGAACGACAGGGGAATCAGAGCATTGCCCTTAACCGCGGCAAGGCCGAACAGTTTTCTAATTTCAGATTTGTGAAGAAGCAGTTTGCGCGGGGCCTTCGGTTCATGGTTTTGGAGATTACCGTGGGAATACTCGCCAATGTGGGCGTTGTATAGCCAAACCTCTCCCTTTTCGACACGGCCAAAAGCGTCCGTAATTTGCCCCTTGCCGGCGCGTAATGCTTTTACCTCCGTGCCGCGCAAAACGATTCCGGCCTCAAAGGTTTCGAGAATATGGTAATCCCGTTTGCCTTTGTGGTTGGTCACTATGTCCGCCATGACCATGCAATTTAACGGGAGGCGCCTGAGAAGTCGGTAAAATTCTTCGGTCCGGCGGGAAAATGCCGGAATCATTGGAGCGATTAGCTGAGAGCCTCTGCGAACCCCATCAATCCGCATATAATCCCCGTCGGGCGAGGGGATTAGCGCTTCTTGCGTTTTCTGGGGAGCGGCCGGACCAACTCCGTGACTTCGGGCATGTCCCAGCCGATTTTCTCTTCGATGATTTCGCGCAAAGCGATGTCTGCCACGCCAAGATTGCCCGCATCAATCAGCGGCCGGCTCAAGCCGCCGCCGCCGGAGTTAAGTTGCCGGACGCGCCGGGATACCAGGTTGATGAGGACGTTTGGGTTGCCGACCTTTTCGGCCGCCTTTTTAGCTAGTTCAGCGTTCATTACAAAAGAGCCTAAAAGCCTAACAGGCCAAAATCATTGTGCAAGCATTAATTTGAATATCAAAAATTGCAGATTTCCGTCGATCTGACATCGTTCCGCAAGCTTGCTTCCACGCCGGTTTTCACATAAAACAACGGCCCATGTCCGCGCAAAAAACGCCATTTGATCTGCAAGATTTTCTTTTGACTCGCACGGAAACCGTCAACCGCGCGCTGGACCGATTGCTGCCTGCTGAAAAGACCCGGCCGGCAACAATTCACCAAGCCATGCGGTATTCTATCTTTGCCGGCGGTAAACGAATGCGCCCGGCTCTTTGCCTGGCTGCCGCACAGGCTTGCGGCGGTTCAGAAAAGGAGGCTGTGCCCCTGGCCTGCGCCGTCGAGTGCGTCCATACCTATTCGTTGATTCATGACGATTTGCCCGCCATGGACAACGATGATTTTCGCCGGGGCAAACCGACAAACCATAAAGTTTTCGGCGAAGGCATCGCTGTGCTGGCCGGGGACGCTCTTCTGACGCAGGCGTTCGAAATTGCCGCCGAATCCAAAGCAACTCCTCGATATTCCCGCGACAAAATGGTGCTTGAACTTGCCAGAGCGTCCGGGTCGTTACAGTTGATCGCCGGACAGGTCGCCGACCTGGAAGCCGAGGGAAAGAAAATCTCCGAGGCTGAGCTAAAGTTTATCCATGAGCGAAAAACGTCCGCCTTGCTCTGTTGCTCCGTCCGGCTCGGGGGCATGAGCGCAAACTGTACGCCTGCCGAACTGACCGCGCTTACAAGTTTTGGATATCATGTGGGGCTGGCGTTCCAGGTAATCGACGACATTTTGGACGTTACGCAGACCAGTGAACAGTTGGGCAAGACCGCCGGCAAGGACGTCGCCGTCCAAAAAGCGACATACCCGGCCATCGTGGGACTTGAGAAATCACGGCAGATTGCGGTAAAACTTACGGACAAGGCATTCTCCGCGCTCAAAAAGTTCAAAGGCCGTGCCGTTGCGCTCGAAGCTTTGGCGCAATTCCTTTTGCAGCGGGATAAGTAATTTCGCCCGTTTCGCAGCCATCGCGAACTTTTAACCAATGGTCCTCGCTTGGTATTCGTTTGACCGAATTATTAAATTCGCTGCCAAAATGAGTCACGTCATGTTAATCGCTGGACATCTCGCGGCGATTCCGGCTTACTATCGCGCCGATGCCGAAATTGAATTCCGACATTCTCGCTAAAGCTAAATCGCTGGGTTTTTCCGATCGCCAAATCGCCAATCTTTCGGGCCAAACCGAAGATCAGGTTCGCGCCATGCGCAAACAACTCGGCATCGTGCCCAGTTATCGTCTTGTGGACACCTGCGCCGCCGAGTTTGAGGCATACACGCCGTATTATTATTCCACTTACGATCGGGGCGACGACGAGGTGAGGAATAATTCCGCCAAAAAGATCATGATTTTGGGCGGCGGCCCGAATCGAATAGGGCAGGGGATTGAATTTGATTATTGCTGCGTCCACGCCGCATTCGCGCTCAAAGAAGACGGATTTGAAACGATTATGGTCAATTCAAACCCCGAAACTGTTTCGACCGATTACGACACGAGCGACAAACTCTTTTTCGAGCCGCTGACTCTTGAAGACGTTCTGCACATTTACGAGCGCG
>DASYZW010000767.1:0-2392 GCA_035945915.1 Verrucomicrobiia bacterium
ATAGCCCGGACCTTTCAGCAATTGCCAGATCTCGAAGTGCCGCGCGAAGACGTGCTCGCCCGCGCCGGTCGTGAGGCGCCGGGTGAGAATTTGTCCGGGCCGCACGCAGTTGACGCGAAGACCGTGCGGTCCGCCGAGGCTCGCGAGATACCGGGTAAAACCTTCGAGGCCAGCCTTTGCCGCGTAATATGACGCTGAAGGAAGGGTAGGAAATTTCTCCAAGACGGCTTCGCTGGCGCCGGACACCGCCGCCAGGGAAGACACATTGACGATCGCCCCGCTTCCGGATTTGATGAGATGAGGCCACGCCGCCCTGCAGGTAAGGAAGCAGGCGGTCAGATTCACTCGGAGAACGCGGTCCCACGTCTCGTCGGATTCGGCGGGAAACATTTCGCGCGCGCCTCCGCCGGCATTGTTGATGAGCACGTCCAAACCGCCATACGTGGAGACCGTTTGGGCAACGGCTGCTTCCACCGCCGCGCGGTCGGTTACGTCGCACGGAAAAAATGTAATACCCCCGCCCTGAATGCGGATGGCATCCTGGACCGCGCGGCCTTCCGCTTCGCGTCGAGCCAGTATCGCTACTTTTGCGCCCTCCTGCGCAAAGCGGCGCGCGGTGGCTTCACCGATCCCGCTGTTGCCGCCGGTAATCATTGCTACTTTATTTTGGAGCCGGCCTGCCATGCGTGCGTCCCCTTCTCACAGGTTGTAGGAAATGCAACCCAATTCCATTTCAGCTGCTGAAGCCGCATCCATTACATCTCGATTCGGCCGGGCTGAAGCCCGGCCCTCCAAAGCAAATCAATTTGCGGGCCGAGAAAGCGAATCTCGGCGGCCGGCCAACTTCCAAATGTTACGAAGCTCCGCCGGCGAATTCATGTTCTTAACGGATTGAATGAGTTGTTCGCAATCGCTTTCTGAAATGACGCGTGTGGCGAGCGAATGGAATTTGGCCGACAATTCCTGCCAGGTCAGCGGGTTTTCCGGGTCGCCTTTCGGAAAATGGACATGTTTTTCAAACTGCTTACCGTTCGTAAGGTGAACTTGAACGATGGCTGGCCATTCCTCGGGAAAGTTTCTCTCGATGCGGTTATCTTTTTGCAGAACCACTTTGCCCATCAGGCGCTTGATCTGCGGCTCATGGAACCTTTCGCCGGTGAATTGATCGAGGCTGGCCGCGCGATCGGTCAGGGCCACCGCGGCTCCGTAAGGCATGGAAAATTGCGCGTCCACAATATTTGACGGCGCATATTTTCGCTTTTGCGGCTCACAAACCAGGGGCCACCCGGCTTCGAGGACGGCGACTTCGACGCGTTCGATCTGATCGGGATGAATGTCATGCTCGACGGCAAGTTCGATGAGGCCGTCGATGGGCGCCTGCATATAGCGGCAGCACGCGTGGGGTTTCACGCTGGTCCGCATAATCTCAAAATCCCGGCCCAGGTTTTGCGTGACAAGTTCGGGCTTTGCGTTTTGCGAGTACGCAGAAAGAAAACCGTCGCGGCCTTCGAGAATTGTGCCGGGGCCGCGAAAACCTTCCCCCGCCAGCTTCGCGGCCAGGATTCCATTTTGCGCCGCGAGGCCCGGATGCAGGCGCTTCGTCCATGCTCCTTGCGCGAGAAATTCCAATGAACCGGCGGCCATGCTGCCGGCGATGCCGACGGCAGAGAGCATTTGTTCTTCCGTGAGACGCAGAAGTTTCGCGGCGGTGACTGCCGCGCCGAACACACCGCAAGTCGAAGTGGGATGGAACCCCAACTCGTAATGAGATTTCGGCTGCAACGCCATGGCCAGGCGCGCAGCGACTTCGTACCCCGCAACGACAGCGGCCACAAATTGCCCGCGATCGATGTCAGGTTGAGTTTCACTTAGAGCGATGGCCGTCGAGAACATCACCACGCCCAGATGGATGGAACCGGCCTGATGGGTGTCGTCCAGTTCCACGCTGTGAGCCGCAGTACCGTTGGCCAGCGCCGCGAATTCGGCAGATGTTTGGGACGCAGCGCCAATTACGGTGCAGGAGCCCGAAGACGGCGAACGCGCCAGCATCCGGTAAACCGGCTGCGAGGATTCGGTCAACGAGCCGGCGATGGCAACTCCAAGATAATCGAGGAGCAAATATTTCGCGCGCTCGATCACCTCGTCGCTCAGATCCTTTGAATTGAGCGAGTGGCAATAATGAACGAGCGTTCGTGTTAGAGGGTCCACGGTCTCTCCGCCCCGCGTCTTACCGGCACCGCCAAGATACACTACAAATTCATTTCTGCTATCCTGCGGTCTTGCCGATTTTGAATTTAAGCGATTGCTTATCCTTTGGCAGAGAGTTTACGCTAGCGCTCACAAGAGGACGAGGATTTCCGCCGGACAAAATGAAAAGTAACGTTGACGAATC
>DASYZW010000768.1:0-6548 GCA_035945915.1 Verrucomicrobiia bacterium
GACATTGTCATAGCGTTGGTCGCCCCTTATTTTTTATTCATGACACCCGGGAAAGAGCGCCACTGGAAGCGCCGCGACTTTTTGAAGACGATGGCCGGCGCCACGGCCGCAGCCTCGCTGCCGGGCCTCCTGCGCGGGCAGAATTCAAAACCAGCGCGGAAGCCGAACGTCTTATTTCTGATGTCCGACGACATGCGCGTGGAATTGGGCTGTTACGGCAGCATATTTCACGCTCAAACCCCGAACCTGGATGCGCTGGCCAGGGCAAGCGTCCGTTTCGACCGCAATTATTGCCAATTCCCTTTATGCAACCCTTCGCGCGCTTCGCTGTTGACCGGACGTAACCCAACGCGCACGGGTGTTTTGGGAAATCGCACGGATTTTCGTGTCGCCCATCCGGATTGGACCAGCCTGCCGCAATTGTTCCGGCAAAACGGTTACGTGTCCGTGCGCGCGGGAAAGATTTTTCACGGCGGGATTGATGATCCCAAGGCCTGGGATTCCGTTTCAGGCGGGGACGCCGCCGAAGAGGGCGGGATGATGTCGCATAATGTCGGCCGCGATTTTGATACGTCCGGAATTGCCGAGCGCACGCCGCGCGATTTGCGCTCGCCGAAGTTTGCGCCCCCGGCCAATGAAACGGAAGGCCGCCGCAAGGCCAGGTATTCTGACCGGATCGTGATCCTGGATGGCAACGGTGAAGGGCATGGCGATTATCATACCGCGGACCGGACGATCGAAAACCTGCGGAAATACAAAGACCAACCTTTTTTCATCGCCTGCGGATTTGTAAAACCGCACAGTCCCCCAACCGCGCCTCAACGGTTTTTCGACCTGTATGATCCGGAGAAGATCCATCTGTCGCCGGATTTCGCCGCGTGGCCGACGGCGCCGCCCGGATTTCCGCGCGCGGCCATTCGTCCGCGGAACGCGGACTTGTTCATTGGCCGCGGGGCAAGCGAAGCCGAGGCGAAAGAAGTCATTCGCGCCTACCTTGCTTCCATTTCATGGGTGGACTGGAACATTGGCCGTGTCCTGGCCGAATTGGATAAGCTAGGGTTAAGGGACAATACCATCATCGTTTTTGTCTGCGACCACGGGTATCAACTCGGCGAGAAAGGAAAATGGTCCAAAGCCGGCTCGCTTTTTGAAATGGGCACGCGCGTGCCGCTGATGGTTTCCGTCCCCGAGGCGCGCGCCAATGGCCAAACCTGCGCGCGGATCGTGGAATCGCTCGATATTTATCCCACGCTCGTGGAGTTATGCGGCTTGCCGAGACCGGATAAACTTGAGGGCGCCAGCCTCACCCCCTTGCTGGCAAACCCCCGTGCGCCGTGGGACAAGCCGGCTTACAGCGTTTGGAGCGAGGATGGAAAAACGCTGCATGGCACGGCAGTGCGCACGGAGAACTGGCGCTATGCAGAATATGGCCCGAATGGAGCAAATGGCGCGATGCTGCTGGACCCGCATGCCGATCCTTTCGAAATGAAGAATTTGGCGAACGAGAAACAGTATCAATCCGTTTGCGCGGAACTATCGATGCTGACGCGGCAATACGCGGCAACCCTGGGTTGAATTTTTTGGTCCCGTTGCGGTTAAAGCGTCCTTCGGAACAATAGCGTCGCAATTCCCATCGCCAGTGCGGTAAAACAAAATAGAAAGAGAAGATCGCCGCTGACCGGCAGCAGCCCGGTATTTTTCAGCACGAGTTGTTTGAACCCATGAACCGCGTAGGTAAACGGGTCCAATACGGTGATCGCCTTCATCCATGGCGGAAACGACTGTGTAGGATACACCGCGCCGCTGGGGAAGTAGAGGACCGTATTGAGCACGCCGAAAATCGCGCGCGGCACTAACGGATCGCTCACCCGGACCATGAGTAAAAACATCATGCTGATCAGCGCGAGCGCGGTGGCGATGACCAGGATCAGCATCCTCAAAAATCGCAACGGATCCAGGGGATCCGGGATACCGGCGATAATCGAGCCAACGGTAATCAACACCACCCCCGCGATGATAGCCTTAAATGCCCCGGCCAGCGTAAATCCGAGAATCAATTCAAATTTCCGAATCGGAGTGACCAGGTATCCTTCGTGCAAGCCGCGGGCTTTGTCGTCGATGAAAATAATTCCGCCGCCAATCATCGCGGAAATGAAGATGGCCAGCACAATGACGCCCGGCAGCAGGAATTGGATATACGGCACGTAAGGATAGACTTCCACGACGTCGAGAGTTGCCGTCGCGCTCATGCGCGGCGAAACCGGTCCTGCGTTGTAAGCGGGAAGGAGCGCATTCAGCACGCCTTCCAGGGCCGAGGCGGCGAATTGGTCGGTGTTATCTTCGATGAGAGCAATGCGCGGGTTTGCGCCGGCCAGAAGTTTGCGCGAAAATTCCGGCGGTATTTCCAGGACGCCGCTGATTTTGCCGTTCCTTAAATCCTGTTCCGCAAGCGCTTCGTCCGAGTAGTAAATGGGTGCAAACGTTTTGGCATTGGCGGCCACGGCGTCAAACATTTCGTGCAATTTGGCGGCCGGCACATGGCCGTCCTGGTCCACGACGCCCACTTGCAAGTGTTTGATCTTTCCGCCGAAGGCATAGCCGAGCACGACGAGTTGGACCAGCGGCAGGATCATGGATATGACCATGAGGGCCGGGCTGCGCCGGAAACGGCGCAAATCGCGTTCAATGATGGCCCAGACCCGGTGCATATTAATCAGTCCAGTGTTTGACGGTAACGCTTGATGCCGATGGCGAGGACGACAACCAGGAACAGCGCAATCGGCCAAAGGTCGGGCGCGATTTCAACCAGTCCATTTCCCTTGAGCAAGATACCGCGCACGACCCGCAAATAATGGGTCAGCGGCAGGCATTCGCCGACGTCCTGCGCCCAGCCGGGCATCCCGCGAAAGGGGAACATATAACCGGAAAGAAGCAACGAAGGCAAAAAGAAGAAAAAAGCCATTTGCACGGCCTGCAACTGGTTTTTCGCAATCGTCGAAAATGTAATGCCCACGGCCAGGTTTGCGACAATGAATAAAAACGTCATCACCAGCAACAGAGGAATGCTGCCGATCATCGGGACGTCGAACAAAAATTTGGCCGCGAGGATAATGAGAAAGACCTGGACATACCCGACGCCGATGTAGGGAACAATTTTCCCGACAATCACTTCACCCGGATGGACCGGGGTGGAGAGAAGATTTTCCATCGTGCCCCGCTCGCGTTCGCGCGTGATGGCCAGGCCGGTGATGATGATCATGGTCATGGTAAGCATGACTCCCATCAACCCGGGGACGATATTATATTGGGTGATATTTTCCGGATTGTAACGCTGGTGAATCACCAGGTTGAACGGCGCAGGCGAAACGCGCAGCTTTGTCAGCGGGCCGGTCAAATCGCGATTCAGCGCCGTGGTTCCCAACGCGTTGACTGCCGCAATCGCGTAGCCGACCGCCGTTGGGTCCGTTGCGTCCGCCTCGATCAACAGGTCCGGCTTGTCCCCGCGCAACAGGTTGCGCGAAAAATCCACCGGGATTTCGACAACGAATTGCGCCTGGCCGCGGGCGAGAAGCCGTTCAGCCTCGTCCTCGGTCTGGACCATTCGCGTCATGTCAAAGTAACTACTGTTGCGCAAGGCCCAAACCAGCGTGCGGGAAAAAATGCTATTGTCCGCCGAATAAATCGCCGTGGGCAAATGTTTCGGGTCTGAATTGATCGCGTATCCGAACAGGATGAGTTGAAGCATGGGAATGCCGACCATCATTCCAAAGGTCAACCGGTCCCGCCGCATCTGGATAAATTCCTTCGCGACGATCGCCCAAAATCGTTGCCAGTTGAATCTCACGCGAAATTGTCCTTCGCAGTTTCCATGAGGCTGATGAAGACGTCCTCCAGGCCTGACGGGATGAGTTTCCATTGATGCCCGCTGTCCATGAACGGCGCGACGCTCTCCCGCAACTTGCCCTCATCCCGTCCACTCACGTGCAGCGTCGAACCAAATGCCACGACCTGCTCCACGCCCGGTTTGCCCCGAAGTTTTCCGGCCAACGCCGCGATATCCCCGCCCGTCACTTCCCACGTCGTCAGTTTCGCATTTTTCAAAACTTCAGGAACGGTGCCCTGGGCCAGCAGGTTGCCGTAGGCGATATACGCGAGCCGGTGGCAACGCTCGGCCTCGTCCATGTAATGCGTTGTGATCAACACCGTCAGGCCGCCGGTGGCGAGCTGGTGAATTTCATCCCAAAAATCCCGGCGCGCCTTGGGGTCCACGCCTGCCGTGGGTTCGTCCAACAGGAGCAGTTGCGGTTCGTGAATGAGACACGCCGCCAGGGCGAGCCGTTGTTTCCAGCCGCCCGACAATTCACCGGCGAGTTGTTTGCGCCGTTCCACCATGCCCAACCGTTCCAGCCCTTTCCGGACGGCCTGCTTGCGGTCCTGGACGCTGTAAATGCGCGCCACGAAATCAAGGTTCTCCTCCAAACTTAAATCTTCGTAAAAGCTGAATCGTTGGGTCATGTAACCCACGCGCTTCTTGATTTCGGCGCTTTGGGCGCGGAAGTCGAGGCCCAGGCATTGCCCGCTGCCGGCATCGGGTTTGAGCAATCCGCAAAGCATTCGCAGGAAAGTTGTTTTGCCGCTGCCGTTTGGCCCCAAAAATCCGTAAATTTCTCCCGGCCGCACCTGCATGGCAATGTGGTTGACCACCGTGCGATGGCCAAACTTCTTGGTCACATCGCGCACATCAATGGCAAAACCATCCGCGTTCATCTTATTGGATCTTCACGTTCACCGGCTGGCCCGGGCGAAGGTCCGCGGCGTCCGCTGCGGCAAACGTCGCTTCAATCATATAAACGAGCTTGGCGCGATTTTCTTCGCTGTAAATCACCGGCGGCGTAAATTCGTTTTGCGTGGAAATATAACTCACCGTGGCGGAATAGGGATGCGACGCGCCGTCGAATGTGACCGTAACGGTGTTCCCGGCCTTAATTCGCGGCAGCATCGCTTCCGGGACAAAGAACCGGGCCTTGATATTCGCCGGCGGGAGCAAGACAACGACCGGATTTTGCGCGCCCACGTATTCGCCCTGCCGATACAGGGTGTCCTGCACAAAGGCGTTGGTGGGAGCGAATTGTTGCTTTTGGTCAAAGGACCATTTTGCCCTGGCCAGCGCGGCGGCCAGCGAAGCCACCTGCGCGGCGTCGGCGTCATGTTGCGCGCGCGCCTGGTCCAGTTCTTCCTCCGAAATAACTCCGTGGTTTTCGCGCAATTGTTCGCGTCGTTTGAGCGTGATCTCCGAGAGGGCAAGATTCGCTTTGGCCTGGGCCAAATTTTTCCCGGCGGTGTCCAAAGCGTCCGCCTCCGAGCCGCGTTCCAGACAAAACAGGAGCTGGCCCGTTTTGACCTGGTCGCCCCGCGCCACCGCAAGATTTGTCAGCGCCCCGCTTAAGGGGCTTGAGATATATACGTACTCCCCTTCCACATAACCTTGAAACGCATCGCCCGCATCGCGCGAACAGCCCGCGAGAAATGCTGCCGACCATGCGAATGCGACAGATAAAAACCAAAGATGTATTCGAGTCATGGATTGTGTTTACTCTCGTTTCATCAGGTACGGGCTGTCCGCCACCGATGGCGCCTGCAACGTATCGCGCAACTGATGGCCGGTATAATAAACGAAAACGTCGTCCAAAGTCGTGCTTTGAACCGAAAGTGATGCCACCGAAACGTTTGAATTCCGGGCGGTCTCAAGCAAATCGACCGTGGTGCGCGGCCCGTTGTTGCTTGAAATTCGAAAAATATTTTCTTCGCCCTTGACCTCGGCTACGTCCGGCAACGCGCGCAGGTTTTGAACCCAGTCTTTTGGCGCATTGGAAAAGCTGACTTCGAGGATATTTTTCCCGGGAATCGAAGCTTTCAGCTTGAGCGGCGAATCGAGCGCGGCGAGCTTGCCATGATCGATAATTGCAATGCGATCGCACAATTTGTCCGCTTCATCCATGTAATGGGTCGTGACGATGATCGTCAAATCGCGTTCGCGCTTCAGGCGGGCGAGCATTTCCCAAACGGCGACGCGTGACACCGGGTCCAGCCCCGTCGTCGGTTCATCCAGGAAAAAGATCCTGGGTTGATGGACCAGCCCGCGCGCAATTTCAAGCCGGCGCCGCATTCCGCCGGAGAACATTTTGATCGGCTTGTCCGCCCATTGCGTCAAATCCACGTCGTGAAGCAATTGCGGGATTACTTTCTTGCGTTGTTCGCGCGGGATGCCGTATAGCTTTGAAAAAATTGTCAGGTTCTCCACTGCGCTCAATTCCAAATCGCTCGTCATGGCCTGGGGGATGACGCCGATCGATTGGCGGACGTTGTTGGCCTGGCGCACGATATCGAAATTATTGACGCGGGCAATCCCCGACGTCGGCGGCACCAGCGTGGTCAGCATCCGGATCAATGTGGATTTTCCGGCGCCGTTGGGACCCAACAGGCCGAAGATTTCGCCGTGAGCGACCGAAAAACTTAACCCGTCCACGGCGACAAATTCGCCGAAGCGT
>DASYZW010000769.1:0-4765 GCA_035945915.1 Verrucomicrobiia bacterium
GCACGGAAGAATCTGCCGGCGCAGTCCCGATGAGCGGGTTGACGAACTGTGTGGCGTTGAATTCAGCCGCGGCCATATCGGCAGCTATTGGAAATGCGACGCCCATGCAAACGAGTGAGGCAAAACATTGAATTAGCTTCATAAACTATTGTGTTGGAATGATCCAGTCGGTCCCACGGCCGGTGTATTTGGAAAAGAATTTCCAGCAATTTTTATTTGTTGGCAATGGCATTGTATTGGAACTGCGATGGCAATTTGAGGCCGTTTTTCACCGGACGCTAAAGATAACTGCGCGAGATCGGGCAAAGCGTTGTGGCGGCGCAAGATATAAAGCTTGCATAAATTTAGCCGCATGTTTATCATTTAGCGGTTCGGAATCAGGAGCAAGACCGGGGGGTGTGAACAGTCAGATGGTTCATGGGATCGTTCTGTATTCCGGAGTGCCCTAACAATCCTAGCAACTGACCACATGAAGATACTGCGTTCGTATTGCCTAAGCCGTCCTGTTTCTCAAACATTGTTTTTCCTTTTTATATTCGTTTCATTCCTCGCAAACCGCGCTTACGGCGGCTTTACGCTGGAAATGGATGTGATTCGATTCGCCCAGTACGGCTACTACTTTTCGCCAAACCTGATGACCAACAACACGGCGCCAGCAGTGCCGTTTGGCGATTATTCAATCATGTCTTTCGGGTATCCGACAAACGGTTCCTATTCGCATTACCATTTTGACACGAACGGATTCAACCAGACTGGCGGAAACGTGTACGGCTACGGCGACTACGACGGCATGGTGCACGAGATCACGAACGGCATGTGGATCATTTACGCGACCAATTCGGTGACGACCAACGTTTATCAATTTACAGTGACGGTCAATTGCAGCAGTAATGACCTTCCATACGTAAATGTGACCTATCCGACCAATGGCGCGACGGGTGTCCCCAATCAGGTGAACTTCACCTGGCAGGGCGGACCGACAAATTACAGCGATTTGATTGTGTACCAGGGCAACAACAACAGTTATTTGCCGGTCACCCAGACCAACTGGCAGGGGCCGGTCATGCTGGACGGGCTGAATAGTTTCACGCCTCATTATGACAGCAATTCTACCACGGCGGCGGTATCGTCGATTCCACTCGATAGCCATTCTCAACCGATTTCAAGCTGGGTTTCCACGGCGCATCTTCAGGATTACTCGCAATCGCAATTCACGGTGGGTGTGCCGGATACTTCCGGCACCGCACACACGCTGGTGGCGCATTATCCTTATTACGCCACCAACGGGACGGCTTTGGGCGCGGCGCAAGACACGTCTGGCAACGGCTATGACATGTCTTTTGGCGGCGGCTATGGCGCGCAGGGCGGAGTCAACGTGACCTCGGACGCGGCGGCTGGAGTCGGAGCCCTCCAATTCAACGATGGCGATGGCAGCAGCGCCGGTTACCTTGGGTGGAGCGAACCGACGCCGCCGGCCCTGTTAAGCGCGCTTGCCGGGAGCTTTACGGTTTCATGCTGGGTCAAGACAACCCAGAATATTGCCTGGAACACGGCGTTGGCGTACTATGGCGCCGGCATCGTTTCGGCGGATAATTCCGGCCTCTACAATGACACAATCCCGATCGCCCTGACCGGCGGCTCCATCGCGTTCAATACGGGAGGAAATGAGGATGACACGTTAAATTCCGTCGCGAGTATCAATGATGGAAACTATCATTTTGTCGTTGTCACCCGCAATCAACAGACCGGCCAAAAAATTATCTATATTGACGGGCAGTTTGACAGTTTCAGCTCCGGAACGACGAACCTGCTCAATGATCCGCAAAAGCTGACCATTGGCGCGCTGGCAAACGCAGGAAATCCCAATCCAAACGACGGCAGTTACTATAACGGTTACAATGGTGAATTGGATGATTTGCAGATTTACTCGGGAGCCCTCTCGGCGACCGAAGTTGCGGGACTTTATGCAAGTCCCGGGTCAACCGCGCCGAACGGTGGTGGCAGCGGCCCGGGCGGGCACACCGGCGTAGCCCACCTCACTTTTGATAACAGCGGCTACCTTGGCCAGGACAGTTCAGGCCACAACAACAACCTGGACGGCGTCAGCTACTGGGGACCACAGCAGTCGTTCAGTTCGGACGCCGAAACCGGCGGTGGCGCGGTCCAATTCTATGGCACAAGCTGCATGACTCCGAACAGTCAGGTCCAGGCCAACATCGATGCTGTACTTGGCGGCAGTTTCACCTTTTCCGCCTGGGTCAATACGACGGCCTCGGTCGGCAACGACACTGATAACGCTTATTTTGGCGCAACGATTTTCTGGGCTTTCAATGACCATAACAGCACGAACGACACGATTCCTCTCTCAATTACGGGCAGCAAAGCCGCTTTCACGACCCGCGATCATCTTGGCAATTTTACGACGATCCATTCGGTGACAAGTGTCAACGATGGCAACTATCATTTGGTGACCGTTACCCGTAACCAGGCCAGCGGCGAGATGCGAATCTATGTGGACGGCAATTTCGAAGCCTCGACGACCGGGACGACAGATCCGCTCAACGGCAATAACTATTTTCTCTCGCTGGGCGGCACCACGGAGTCCAGCTACTCCGGTTTACTCGACGATTTTCAGATCTATTCGGGTGTGCTCTCAGACGGTGAAGTGGCCGAGCTATACAATAATCCGGGCGAGATGATCCCGGATGTTTCAGGTTCGAGCGCGGACTTCAACGCAGCGCTGGGCACAACCAATTTGAATTGGAGCACCAGCGGGGACACGAGTTGGTTCGCTGAAAGCACAAATACGTACAATGGCGCGGCCGAAGCCGCGCAGAGCGGCCCGGTGACCAACAACCAGTCTTCGACTCTCTCCGTTACCGTCACCGGGCCGGGATTGCTGAATTTCTACTGGGCCTCGCAGGACGATTGCAATAATTTCGATTACCAATTTGCGTTGGATGGAAATAAGCAATCCGATATTACGTGCAGCCAATCATGGACCCAGTACGGGCCCTTTCTTGTTCCAGCGGGGCAGCACACGCTCTCCTGGACAACTTACGCCTATGGTGACGTTGATCCTACGGAAGCCGGTTTCCTCGATGACGTCTCCTACACCCAGGAGACTGTTCCGGTCATTACACTGAATCCGTTCAGCCAGACAAATTATCCGGGGTACTCGGTATGGCTGGATGCGGCTGTGGCCACCAATGCCAACATTTCCTGGCAATGGTACAAGGTTGGGGCCGGCGCAATTTCCGGCGCCACAAGTTCTTATTATATTCCCACGAACTCCGGCACACCCGGCGTCTCCGGCCAGTATTACGCGATAGCCAGCAACGATGCCGGCTCGGCCATTACTACGACGGCTTCAGTTACCTTTGTCACGGCCGCCTCGCCGCCGGGCTGGACGACTGCCTTCAAATCGCCGTTCCAAGCCGTGGATGATACCCAGGTGACGAGGGACTATTATTTCGGCTGCATTACCGACACCAACGGAAACATCTATACCGCGGCGGAGTTTGGAGGAAATATGCAGATCGGCAGCCAAGATTTCGATTCCGGACCCGGCGGCGATGCCGCGGCGGTCGTCAAACAAACCCCCGGTCATTCGGCTCTTTGGGCGGCGGCCATCACCAACAATGGCAATGGCAGCTCGTACGCCTATTGTGTAGCTCCCGGTCCGGCCGGCGGCGTATACGTAGCGGGAAATTTTAACGGCACGAATTGGCTCGGCACAAACTCGCTCATCGATCATGGCAATGGCGATATTTTCCTCGCCAGCTTCGACGCCAGCGGCAGCAATCTCTGGCTAAGAACCTTTGGCGGCACCAATTCTGATTTTATCATTCTCAATTCACTTACCGCGGATTCGGCGGGCAACGTGACGCTGGCTGGATTATTAGGAAACGGTCCAGTGACGATTGGCGCGAGTAATCTGCTCGTGAGCGGCCAACAGGGCACGATTGTCCAGTTCGATTCCACCGGCGCCGTCCGCTGGGCCCAGGAACTGCCCGATTGGCCCCAATACATCGTCTGCGACGCCGGCAGGCTTTACGCAAGTGTAAATACTTTCAGTTCAGCAAACGCGACAAACGCAGTCATCGGCGGCGTCACCAATATTACTGACCGCAGCTGGGCTGTCGCCTGCCTGAATGACACCAATGGTCAAGCGATTTGGGTGCGTGGAGTTGGGGCACAGTACGGCAGCGGCAATGGCAATCCCTATTCGGCGGGCGTGATTGACGATGTCCCACGCCTGGCAGTTTCGGGAACCAACCTGTTCATGACTGGCGTCGCCTATTCCACGAATGCGACATTCGGCAGTTTGACCGTCAATTTTGGCGATTTGCGGGGACAATATGTTGCGCGTTACGACACCGACGGCAATGCGATCGTTGCGAGCACTTATGGCAGCGTCACCACTACTCCGAATTGCGCCACTGCTGATGCGAAGGGAGAACTTTATGTGGCCGGTGTGTTTGACGGTTACTCTGACTTTGGCAATGACCAACTTGCGGCGCCGGTCGGCACACGCCACTATAATGGCGACTTTAGCCAGGCTTTCATTGCGAAATTTGACATCAACGGCAATCCATTGTGGGCCAATGACGCAGTTTCATCCGATTTCGTGAACTTTTTCGGCATTGCCCTGGCGACTAACGGCGTCTGGGCCAGCGGTTGGGGCCAGTCCGGCTATTATCCCCAGCCGGAATATATTCAATTCGGGACGAACGATATTTTCAGTGATGCGCAGTTTGTTTCC
>DASYZW010000770.1:0-2541 GCA_035945915.1 Verrucomicrobiia bacterium
TTAAACCAATCCGATCGTAATGATGATCATCATTACAGTCAATGCAGCAGCACCCGTAAATTGCTTGGCGAACGGATTAGCGACTTGCTGGAATGCCGGTTGAGTGCGTCCGGCATTTCCCGGCAAATCCACTAATCCAAAGCCAATTCCGGCTTTGCGCGTCAGCGCCTCAGTTCTTCCGGTGTCAGCACGAGGTCCAGCTTCTCCGTGTGCCGAATGATCGTAAATGCCGTCGGTATGCCGATGACGCCCGCGACCAAATGCCGGTGCAGTTCGTCAATGCTGGACACGGATTCGCCTGCAAACGCGACAATGACGTCGCCCTCGCGCAAACCTGCCCGGGCAGCCGGACTGCCCGGTTCGGTTCCCGTTACCAGCACGCCATACTCCGCCGTCAGGCGATGGAACCGCACCACCCGCCGGTGGATCGGGACGTTCTGGCCAATGACACCGATCCAACTGCGCCGGATCCGCCCGTCCTTAATCAGCCACGCCGCAACGAACTCGGCTGTATTGCTGGCAATGGCAAAACAGATTCCCTGGGCCGGCAGAATAACGGCAGTGTTGACGCCAATGACTTCACCGCTCGAATTGACCAGCGGTCCTCCGGAATTGCCCGGATTCAACGCCGCATCTGTCTGAATGACGTTGTCAATCAGCCTTCCCGATTGCGACCGCATCGAGCGGCCCAACGCGCTCACCACCCCTGCGGTGACGGTTTGTTGAAATCCGAAGGGACTGCCAATGGCCACGGCAATTTGCCCGACGCGCACTGATTTTGAATCTGCCAGATGCGCGTACGGCAATTGCTGCGCCGCATTGATGCGAATGACCGCCAGGTCGGATTCCGGATCCTCCCCAATCAGCGCGGCTATAAAAAATTGGCCGTCCGCCAGCGTTACTTCGAGCTTGTCCGCACCGTGGACGACGTGGCTGTTTGTCAAAATGAAACCATCCGGGGCGATGATGAAGCCCGAACCTGAGCCGCCGGACTCCTGCCCGCGCTTGCCGTCCTGGGAATTTTTGTGCGTCCGAATATTGACGACCGTCGCGCCAACTTTGCCGACGACGCTTGTAACCGTGCGCGAATAACTGTCGAGCAATTCGGCGTCGTCCATTGCCTGGGGCCGGACCGGCGCCTGGACCTGCGAATCCGTGCTGAATGCGGGCACAAAGTCGACCGTCCTGTGTGCAGCAAGGTTGCCGCGCAACGCAATATCCTTGCCGCGTCTGCCTTGATATTCAGATGGAATCCTCATAACACACGCTTCCTTTCAAACGCGTCACACCCTCATCAAAACTCGTTCTGGGGTGAAGCGCACTTTTTTGGCCTGTGAATAATTGTCTGTCGCCGCGCGGTAGCCTGCCGTGGCAGCGACCACGGTGCCCAGGCCCATTTTATCCAGGCCCAGGATTTCATCGTATTTTGCCGGCTCAATTCCCTCCATCGGACAGGCATCAATGCCCATGAGCGCGGCGCTCGTCAAAAAATTGCCCAGCGCAATGTAAACTTGATTGGCGGCCCAGCCACTCCGGTTCGCATCGTCGAGACGATTGATGATGGCGCCGACCATCATTTGCCGATAGCTCCCCAATGATTCCCGGGGAACTCCGCGAACCTCCGAAACCCGCGCCAGGTGATCGTCAACGTCCTGTTCACTCAGGTTCTTCTTAATTGCAAAAACGACCAGATGAGACGCATCGGCAATCTGGCGTTGTCCATAAGATACCCCGACGAGTCGTTCGCGCTTTGCCGCGTCGGTCACAACAACAAACTTCCATGGCTGCAACCCGTACGAGGAGGGGGTGAGAATGAGCGCTTGCTCCAGCGCGGCCCATTCATTCGCGTTGATTTTGCGTTGCGGATCGAACTGCTTGGTTGCGTAGCGCCAATTGAGCTGTTTAATGAGCAGGTTGCTGTCAACGGTGTTCATAATATTCTACTTTGTTTAAATCAAAGGCGATTTTATACCGGCGCGGCCAGTTTCTCGAGTTTGGCGAGAATCACCCGTTTGCCAACGGCGCCAACGGTTCGGTCCGTTTCCTGGCCGCCGGCAAAATACAGCAACGTCGGTATCGATTGAATGCCAAAACGAGCAGCCAGGTTCTGGTTCTCGTCCACGTTGACCTTGGCCACCTTAATGCGTCCGGGCTGTTCAGCGGCAATTTCATCGAGGACCGGCGCAAGCATCTTGCACGGCCCGCACCAATCAGCCCAAAAATCCACCAGGACCGGTTCCCGGGATTGAATGACCTCCCGCTCAAAATTCGCTTCGTTGATTTCAATTGTCGCTTTCATAGTTTCATTTTGTTTTGAATGTTGTAATAAATGTTTTCACTGGGATTTAGCCGGAAAAGCCTCCCGCCACTTGCACGGTTTCGCCCGAAATCCAGCCCGAGTCGTCCGAGGCCAGGAACACGGCTACTGACCCGATATCGTCCGGTTGGCCAATGCGCCCCAGCGGAGTCTGCGCTGCAGCGTTCTTATGAAAATCAGTCCCCACAATCCCCGCCGCATGGAGGCCTTCAGTCTCAACCATG
>DASYZW010000771.1:0-5787 GCA_035945915.1 Verrucomicrobiia bacterium
CGGCCGGTTTTCCGAAGGCCTGAATGTGGATGAGCGTCTCGCCCGGCTTGAACCGCAAAATCCCGTCGTTTTTTACAATCTCGGCTGCAGTTACTCATTGACCGACCAATTCGACCGCGCCGCCGAAGCGCTGGAAAAGGCGATCGTCCTGGGCTATAAAGATTTCGCGTGGCTCACCAAAGACCCCGACCTTAAGAAATTCCGCTCCCAGGCTGCTTACCGGGAAATCCTCAAAAAAATCCGGTATAAAAAAGTCAAAGTGCGTTAAGCAGCTCCGTCATGAGCCTTCGGCCGGCAATCGCCAAAGCCCGGCAGCTCGGTCACTTTGAGATATGAACGTCACCCTTCGCGGCCGCACCCGGCATTTTCGAACCGTTGGTTTTGACGCGCGGAAGAATGCCGTCCTGCTCATCGAACAGCGGCTGCTGCCCCATGAATTCCGGATTGTTTCGACCCGGGATTTTCGGCAAACCGCCTCGGCCATTCGCGACATGGTTGTGCGCGGCGCGGGCGCCATCGGCGCCACGGCTGCGTATGGCCTGGCCCAGGGAGTAAGGGCGTTTCGCGGATCCGGGTTGAAACAATTCGCCGCGCACGCGCGAACCGTTTACCAGGCGCTCGAACAAGCCAGGCCAACGGCCGTGGATCCGGTCAATGCAATGAATGAAGTTTGCGCCGCGATGCAACCGGGCCGGACCGTGGAGGAAAAACAATCGCTCGCCCTGGCTGCCGCCGTTGAATTTGCCGATGAAGATGTCCGTCATTGCGAAGAAATCGGGCGTCATGGCGCGGCCCTGATACGAAATGGGATGCGGGTTTTGACACATTGCAACGCTGGCTGGCTTGCGTTTGTGGACGTGGGCACGGCAACCGCCCCCATGTACGCCGCCCAGGCCGCCGGCAAGAAATTCCGCGTCTTTTGCGACGAAACCCGTCCCCGTTCCCAGGGCGCGACCCTGACCGCATGGGAACTGGCCCAGCAAAAGATTTCCCATCAAATCATCGCCGACAATGCCGCCGGGCATTTAATGCAGCGCGGCGAAATTGACCTGGTTATTGTCGGCAGCGATCGCGTTCTGGGCCGCACCGGTGAAGTCACCAACAAGATCGGCACATACACGAAAGCGGTATTGGCTGCGCGTCATAAAATCCCGTTTTACGTGGCCATTCCACTGTCGACCATTGACTGGAATCTGAAGAGCGGCTTCGACATCCCGATCGAAGAGCGGTCCGAAAGCGAAGTGCTCGGTGCATGGGGAACTGTCGGAAAGAAGCGAGTTTATGTTCGCGTGGCAAATCCCTCCAGCGGCGCGCGTAATCCGGGTTTTGATGTCACGCCTCCGGAACTCATTACCGGCATCATCACCCCGGCCGGCATCTTTAAGCCTTCGGAACTGTGGAAGCATCGCGAATCCGTCGGATTCAAAAGCCGCTAACGACGCTTAATTCCCACGGCCGGGCGTGTAAATCAGGAGCCTTCAAAAAAACTGGCGCAACCGTTTCTATTCAGGTTAAACTGGCGTTCTTTGATTTATGGCTAAATTGACTGTTCGAGACCTGGACGTCCGCGGCAAGCGCGTTTTTATGCGCGTGGATTACAATGTGCCGATGGAGGAAAAAGACGGGCAGATGGTAATCAACGATACGACCCGTATCGTCGAAACCCTGCCGACCCTCAAATTGCTCATCGAAAAAGGAGCAAAAATCATCCTGGCCGCCCATTTGGGCCGCCCCAAAGGCAAACGCGAAGCGACCATGTCCCTGCGACCCGTGGGCGTGAAACTGCATGAACTTCTCGGTGTGCCGGTTGAATTTGCCGACGATTGCATCGGCGATCATGCCGAAAAAATCGCTTCGACCTTGAAAGACGGCCACGTTGCCCTGCTCGAAAACGTCCGCTACTACAACGAAGAGGAAGCAAACGACCCGGCCTTCGCCGAAAAACTCGCGAAAATCGCCGACGTTTACGTCAACGATGCCTTTGGCGCCGCCCACCGGGCCCACGCTTCGACTGAAGGTGTCGCGCGCGTCGTCGCCAAACGCGGCGGCAAATGCGCCGCGGGTTTGTTGATGGAGCGCGAATTGAAATTTCTCGGGGATGAACTGGAAAAGCCCGCGCGCCCGTTCGTCGTCATTTTGGGAGGCGCCAAAGTCTCCGACAAAATTAAAGTCATCGATCGGCTGCTCGAAAAAGCCAATACGATTTTGATCGGCGGCGCGATGGCCTACACTTTCAAACTCGCGCACGGCGAAAAAGTCGGCAAATCCCTCGTGGAAGCCGATCACAAACAGACCGCCCTCGACGCTGAAGCCAAGGCAAAGAAGCTCGGCGTGAATTTTCAACTCCCCACGGATGTGGTGGTGGCGACGCCTGTGGACACCGGCAAATTGAACAAAAAAGGCAAGCCGGTCATGGAGTTTACGAACATCCGTACGGTCAAAGGCGATATACCCGACGATGCGGAAGGGTTTAGCATCGGGGACGAGACGGCCCGCAATTATGCCAAAATCATTTCCGGCGCGAAGACCATCCTGTGGAATGGGCCGATGGGAATGTTTGAAGACCCGCGATTTGCCGCGGCGACCAACCTCGTTGCCCAGGCGGTGGCCGATGCCACGCAGAAGAACGGGGCAAAAAGCATTATCGGCGGCGGCGACAGCGTGAAGGCTTTGAATAAGGCCAAGCTGGGCGACAAGGTCACGTTTATGAGCACCGGCGGTGGCGCGAGCCTCGAATTTTTGGAAGGCGCCGTTTTACCTGGCGTCGCCGCCTTGTCTGATAAGTAACCGAATTACGGCGATATAAAACAGTGGCCTGGATTCGTGAGCCTTTGTCCACTCATGATCGAATTTTTTTGAAAAATGAATAAAGAAAGAAAACTAATCATTGCCGGCAATTGGAAGATGAATAAGACGATCGCCGAGGCGATCGCTTTGGTCAACGACCTGAAGCTGGAATTGAAAAGCGTTAAGGAAATCGACATCGTTGTGTGTCCGCCATTTACCGCGCTGGAGTCGGTCTCGAAGGCGATCCTGGAGACCAAGAACATCCGGCTGGGCGCCCAGAACATGAGCGAAAATAATTTCGGGGCGTTCACCGGCGAAATCTGCGCCGGCATGCTCAAGGAATGTTTTGTCCGGTACGTCATCCTGGGCCATAGCGAGCGCCGCCAGTATCAAAAGGAATCCGACGCGTTGATCGCCAAAAAAGCCGCCGCCGCCCATGGCGCGACCTTGAAACCAATCGTTTGCGTTGGCGAAACGTTGGCCGAACGCGAAGGGGGCCAGACTGAAAAAGTATTGGAAACCCAGGTCCGCGGCAGCCTCGCCGGCTTGACGCGGGAACAGATGACCGAAACGATCATTGCCTACGAGCCGGTCTGGGCCATCGGCACGGGAAAGACGGCCACCACCCAACAGGCCCAGGACGCCCACGCCTTTATCCGCCGCCAGCTTGCCGAAATGTTTGACGAGCCGACCGCCCGCAAGATCCGGATTCAGTATGGCGGCAGCGTGAAACCGGCCAACGCCCGGGAATTGATGAGCCAACCGGACGTGGACGGCGCGCTCGTCGGCGGCGCCAGCCTTGAAGCGCGGAGTTTTGCTGACATAATCAAAAATTCAATTTAAGATCTGGTATGACTTATCTAGCAATCGTTTTAACCTTTTTATTGGTCCTCAACTCCTGCTTTTTGGCGTTGTTGATCCTCGTGCAGTTGCCGAAAAAGGATGCGGGCGCGGGCCTGGCCTTCGGCGGAGGGACGGCGGACGCCTTGTTCGGCGCCGGTTCTGGCAATGCGTTGACGAAGATTACGAAATGGGCAACGGTGGCCTTTATCGCCCTGGCGGTCATTCTGGGCGCCCTCGAAACCCACATGCACCGCGGTAATCAATCGGAATTTGAAAGCGGCGTTGAACAACAGCAGCAGATGCAGGGAGGTGCCCAACAGCCAAGGGTTGCCCCGCAACCGACCGCGCCGCCTCCGTCCGCCTCCTCCTCGACGCCGGCCTTGCCGCTGTATTCGGCCACTAATGCCGCGCCGCCGACCTCAAACGGCAAATAATTCAATGCCTGTTTCAGCGATTCGCGCCCCGAAATTTTTTTCGCGGGCGCGTTGTCGCTTTTTGGCGTTCGCGTTTCTACCAGCCCTTTGCGTGGCAACCGCCGGCTGCTTTCGCCGCGAGACGCCCGCTGACATCACCATCGTCAACCATGCCGAGCCGGATTCGCTCGACCCGGCCATCATCGTCAGCCAGCCGGACATGCGCATCGTCCGCGGCATGTTTGAAGGGGTCGTGCGGTTGGACCCAAAAACCGCCGAACCCATCCCGGGCCTGGCGAAAAGCTGGGACATTTCTCCTGATGGAAAAACCTACACGTTCCATCTGCGGACCAACCTGGTTTGGTCGACGGGCGAGCCGATCACGGCCGACGACGTTGTCTATTCCTGGATCCGTGCCCTCAAGCCCGCCACTGCGTCCGATTACGCTTTTGCCTTGTACTATTTGAAAAACGGCGAAGATTTTAACGCCGGCAAAATTACGGACCCATCGCTGGTCGGCGTTCACGCGTTGGATCAATATACGGTCCGTTGCGACTTGAACTATCCAGTGGCGTTCTTTTTGGATTTGTGCACGTTCCCCGTCATGTTTGTCGTCCCGCGGCAAACGATCGAAAAATACGGCGACCATTGGATCACGGCCAGGCCTCTGCCCAGCAGCGGTCCCTTTGAACTGGACTTTTGGCGATTAAATGACCGGGTCCGCCTGGTCAAAAATCCGCTCTATTGGAATGCCAAAAACACGCGGTCGGACGTCATTGACATTCTGCCCATTGGCTCGCCGGACACGGCCTTCAATCTGTATGAGGGCGGCTCGGTCGATATCGTTTGGGACAAAGATGAAATTCCGCAGGAACTGTTGGACGTTCTGCTCAAGCGGCCGGATTTTCATCGGTTTGATTTCCTGGGCACCTACTTCATGCGCTTCAATGTCACGCGCAAACCGTTCGATGACCCGCGCGTGCGCCGGGCCCTGGCCCTGGCCATTGATAAAACCGTCCTCGTAAATAAAATCATGCGCGCCGGCGAGCGGCCCGCGTCGCACTTTGTGCCGGACGGCACCGCCAACTATTCCTCTCCCGAAGGCCTGGGTTACGACCCGGCGCTCGCGCGGCAATTGCTCGCCGAAGCCGGCTATCCCGGCGGCAAAGGCTTTCCACGCTTCGAGTACACCTTTGACGCAGCCGCCGGCGGCGCGGCCAAGACGCACGAAAATATCGCCGTGGAATTGCAGCAAATGTGGGCCGATACCCTGGGCATCCACATGGATTTGCGGCAGGTCGAAACCAAGGTGTTTTGGAATATGCAGGCCAGCCTGGATTATCAGTTGTCGCGGTCCAGTTGGATCGGCGATTACGATGATGCCAACACTTTCCTGGAAATGTTCGTCAGCAACGACGGCCAAAATCGTACCGGCTGGAAAGATCCTGAATATGACGCGCTCATTTTGCAGGCCAACCAGGAGACGGATTTGAAAGCGCGCGAAAAAATATTTCAACACGCCGAAAGCGTCCTGATCAGCAATCAGGTTCCCATCATTCCGCTCTTTTTTTACGCCGGCGTCACGTACTACGATACCAATAAAATCACTGGAATTTACGCCAATCTTCTCGACGATCATCCTCTGGAATATATCCGTAAAATCAGGCATTAGGCCGAAATCCATGCGTAGCAGCGGACGTGAGTCCGCTCTTTCTTTTCCGCCCGGAAAGATCTGCGGCGATAC
>DASYZW010000772.1:0-5766 GCA_035945915.1 Verrucomicrobiia bacterium
ATCGGCGCTGAGAAACTTTCGTCGATTGTGGACTGGAGCGATCGCAATACCTGCGTGCTCTTTGGCGACGGCGCGGGCGCGGCTGTTTTGCAAAACCGGGAGAATTCACACGGACTTTTGACCGCCGTGATGGGCGCCGACGGTGAAAAGGGGGAATTGCTCTACATGCCCGGTGGCGGAAGCCGTTGCCCGGCCACGAAAAATTCCGTGGACGCCCGCCTTCACTATTTGCGGATGGACGGCAAACAGGCTTTCAAAAACGCGGTGCAGGCGATGGAATCGGCGGCCAAAGAGGCGTTGGGGCGATGCGAACTGGAGATTTCGCAAATTAAATGCGTCATTCCGCACCAGGCCAACCAAAGAATTATTGATGCCGTGGGCGAACGCCTGGGCGCCAAACCGGAGCAGCTTTTTGTGAACCTGGATAGATATGGCAACACCTCGGCTGCCTCCGTCGCGATCGCGCTTGATGAAGCCGTGGCGTCGGGGCGATTGTCGCGGGGAGACCTGATTCTACTGGTCGTTTTTGGCGCCGGATTGACCTGGGGCGCGGCAGTTATTGAATGGTAAAAATTTGACGGTGGGAGAATTTGTGGTAGGATGTTTTCATGAGTGCAAGAAAAGTCGGAAGCATCAATAATTTTCAACCGGTGACACTGGAAGCGCGGCAAACGCGGCTTGAATTGTCTACCGATTCAGTTTCGATTCATAAAAGCGGCATCGAATTCCGCAGCCCTACCCCGTTCAATCCCTGGACCGAAATGACGGTTACTTTGGCCTCCTCGAAGGACGGCAAAATCCATTGTACCGGCGTAGTGGTGAATTGTTCAGGCAACAAGCATTTGGGTTACCGCGTGTCCATGCTCTTCACAAGCCTCACCAAACAAGCGCAGGCACAGCTAAATGTCCTGTCTCGCTCAGACGTTGGTGCGGGTTAAGTATGTGCCGTGGATAGGATTACGGGCGTAATGGTTTTTGGGTGTTTGCACCTTTCGCAGGTTTCCAACTCGTTAGACCTTTCCATTGTTCGCCGGACGGCGGTTTCTGCCATTTATTCGCCTCCCGCACCATCACCGAATGGGCCGTGCATGTGGCAGCCCTGACCCCAATTCTTTGGACAGAGGGGAGATAGCGGGTTTTAGTCGACGCAATTGCGCGATTTCGCGCTCCGCTTGTTACAACTGTCCGTGCGGCACGCCTGAGAGCGGCTGTGATTGGTCTTTGGTTCAGTGGCTCGACTTTATTTTCCGTCACACTTTCGATTACACGCCGTGAGTTTGCCGGCAATTTTTTCAAAATGAATCCACTTTTTTCTGAAAAAAGCGCAACATTTTCTGCGATTACCATGACAAAAACTGAGCTATGGCGGAGTGAAAACCCGGGGCAGAAATCCCTCTTTACAACTTTGGGGCTTCGTGTAACGATTCCCGCATGAAGTGGAAAAACTTATTGCTGGCCCTGCCGGCCATCCTGATTACAGGTTGCGCCGGGACGTTTACCAACCTGACGCCCCTGCAACAGTCGCGCAACGCGAACAATCTTTACCCGGTCGAAGTCGCTTTTACTTCGCCGGAGACTGCCTTGCGATGGGAATCCATTCATCCGTATGTGCTGGTCAATGGCCAGCTTTATGAAATGCACGCCACGCCGCTGGTGACCAACCGCTGGGAAGGTTTCGTGCCGGCAACCCCCGGCGATAGCACGATCACCTACCGCTACAAATTCGATTATCAATACAACGACTTTGCGGCGCACCCCAAGCCCAGCAGCGCATTTTCGCCGGCCTATAACATGCAGATTACCGAGCCGCAGTAATCTGCCTGGTTGGACCGTCTGACATTGCCGGCCGGAATTCACGGCCCGGCCAACTCCTGAACAGGACCACGTCCTTTTCAACGGCGGCTTGCGTCCGGTCGCTAATCACCGTTATACATACAAGAATATAACATCGGCTGCCGTTGATTGGCGGATTGCCGACCCGATGGCCGGTGTAATTCCCGATCATGGCTATGCCAGTTCAATCTCAAAGAAAGCGATTCGCGGTTTATTTGGGTGCCCCGCGCCTTGATTCATGGCTGGAATTGCAGGTCGTGGAAGGCCAGCACATCCATTTGGATCCAACGTCTGAAAAAATCCTGTTTGAACCGCGCAACGGTTATCACATCATTCCGCTTTCAGTTGTTGAGGCCTGTGCGGGCTGCCGAATAAAGCCGACCGTATGACGAAAGATTTACCCATGCGAAACCCGGAGCTGCAGGAGATCGAGCGGCAACTTTCTTCATTTGGCGCGCGCCTGCGCGAATTGCGCCTGAGGCAAGGGCTGACCTTGAAAAAGCTGGCCTCCCAAAGCGGTTTATCGTGCGCGTTTCTGTCACGGCTTGAATCCGGCGCGCGCCAGGCCTCGATTGCAGTGGCGCTGACGCTTTCGAGGATTTTTCGCGTCTCCTTGGCTTCGCTCTTCGAGGCTCCTGTGATGGAACCGCGTTGCGCCATCATCCGTTGCGCCGAGGCAACCGAAAGAACCGCCAACGGCTTGAAGTACGTGGCATTGTCCGAAGCCGGCGGGATATTTCATGTGCAACCCATCCGGGTCAAAGTATCGCCATCCCGGCGCGGCACCGAGCACTACCATCACGATGGCGAAGAATGGATTTATGTTTTGCGGGGAAGGCTGACGTTATCGCTGGTGGGCAAAACGTATGATTTGGAGGAGGGTGACGCCGCCCACTTCGAATCCCGTCTGCCGCATCGATTGATTGCGCGAGGCGGACGCGAAGCGGAGGTCCTGGTAGTTGCGGCGCCAAATTGGAACCCGCCGGCCAGGCTGGCGCATGATGAGCGTCGCTCAATTCCGATGCGCGAGTTCTTTTCTCTGCCGGAAGCAAAGAAGAGCTGATTTGGGAAGCCTTTCGGTGCCGATCCGCTCTTTTGCCGTTGCGCTTTATCGAGGCGTTCAGCCCCTGGGCCTCAACAAAATGGCTTTTTTGTCTGAGCCGTCCACTTCCACACTGTGGGTTTCGACATCAGGATCGTCTTTTAAGGCCTGGTGGACGATCCGGCGGTCAAAGGCGTTCATCGGCTCCAGTTCAACAGCATCGCCCCACCGCCGGACTTTTTCGGCGGCGTCGTTTGCCCGTTTGACCAGGGCGTCGCGCGCCTGCGCGCGATAGCCGCCCACATCCACCATCGCCTTGGGCGCCGCCGGATCCTGTTGAAAGAGCAGGCGGTTGGTGATGTATTGCAAATCAGAAAGAGTTTGGCCCTGGCGTCCGATCAACCTGCCGGCGTCGTCGTCGGCCTTGACGTCGAGCAAGATGCCATCGTCCATTTTGTGCTCCTCCACGGAACCTTCAAAGCCGAGCAGGCCGAGAATTCTTTCGAGCGTCTCTTTTGGATGGGCTGGCATAATATTCAATATTATAGGATCAACGTTGCAAACAAAGCGTCATTTTTTCTTTTTTTGCGGCGGGGCCAGGGGCGAAGAAGTCGCGGACGCGGCCTGGATATTTTTGGTCAGGCGCGTTTGCAGAATGCCCATCAAAGTGCTCACGGTCATGTAAAGGGCCATGCCGGCCGAATAATTATAAAGGAACAAGAGGAAAATCAGCGGCATATAGCGCATCATTTTCTGCTGCGACGGGTCCATGCCCGGCGATGCCGGTTGCAGATGCGCCTGCCAAATCAGGACGCCCACCATGAACAACGGCAGGAGATTCAGCGGCAAACCCTGTGGCGTACTGAAGAACGGTATGAAAACCAACCCGGGAATGATAAAAATCGTGTCCGGCTTGGTGAGGTCGGTGACCCAAAGGAAGTGGGCGCCGCGCAATTCGATAGCGCTGCGAATCATGGTAAAGAAGCCAAGGAACACGGGCATTTGAATGAGCATCGGCAAACAGCCGCTCATGGGACTGACTTTATTCTTTCGCCAAAGTTCCATTTGCTTCTCGGTGAACTTTTGCGGGTCGCTGCCGTATTTTTCCTTGAGCTCCTTTACTTGCGGGGCCAGCGCCTGCATTTTTTTCATCGAGCGCATGCTGTGGGCGGTAAACGGCCAGAAAAACAGCCGCAGCAAAACCGTCAGCAGAACGATGATCCATCCATAACCGAGCTTTGGCAGAAGATCGTGCAAGGCATTCAGCAAGAGCAGGAGGACTTTCGCAAAGAACGAACCAATGCCGAAGAATGCGGCGAAACCGGTCCCGAAATTCATCACCAGGTCGGCCCGATTTTGAAGTTGGCCGGCGACTTTTTCCAGCGTCCGGAATTCCTTTGGTCCGGCATAAACATTGATCTGTCGCATCACTACCTGGTCGGCGACGAGAGTTTCCGCCGGATAAACCAGCGCCGTTTGCACTCCCGTCCAGGTCGAGCCCGTTTGGCTGTTGGTGGCAGCCAACGTCACCGGATCGGCGACGATTTGTGAGGCGGGTTGGTTGGTCTGAGGCATCGCCACCACAGCAAAAAATTGGTTAAATGCAGCCGTCCAAAGAACGTTGCCGTGGCCGTCCCGATATTCGGTCTTTGGCGTCCGGGGAATAATTCCCATGACGCTTGTATTTGTCGAAAAATAGGTCCCGGAACAAAGGTGCGGGCTCGTGCCGTCGTACCACATCACGCCCCCGTAAGTCATGAAAGTGAGATCATCAACATCCATCGGCGTTGCCGTGCCTGCGATCCATTCCTGCGCGGGTAGCGACAACGGCTTGCCCGAGTCATTTTTGAAAGTGACGGTGACCGCCACAAGATAATTTGACGTCAGTTCAAAATCTTTTGTCAGGACCAGGCCGTTCGGCATCGATTTTTCCGCCTCGACGCCATGCGGCATCCGGGTAAGCGTGAAATCGCCGTCACCCACAAGAGCCGGTCCGCCTAATATCGTGAGGATCGGCAGTGCCGATGCCTCGTTAAGAGTGGCCACTGCGTTGGTCCCGGTGCCCTTCTTCCACCGCGGCGAAATCGTCTCCGGAAATTTAAGCAATGCGACGGATGTTATCCCGCCACCGCGAGAAGTGAAGGTATAGCGGACGTCGTTATTCGTAATCGTCAACAGGTGTTCCGGAACGTTGGTTGCAGAAGGAATGGCTGCCGCAGTCTCCGTCGAAACGGTGGTTGCGGACGCCGGCACGGAGCTTTGTGCCGCAGTGATGCTTTGGCGGGCCAGCATTTGTTGTTTTGCGAGCTTCTCCGAGTCGTAGAGCCAGAGACCCAACAAAACAAAACAAAGGGCGACGACGATTATTCCGGTCCTGTCCATTAGAAATTAAAAGTGCCTTTCTTTCCCTCCTGCTGCCTCAGGGACCGGGTCGTGCCCGCAATCTCCCAATGGGTGGCAACGGCAGATTCGTTTCATCGCCAGAAGGCTGCCTGCCAGCGCGCCGTGATGCCGGATGGCCTCGGCGGCGTACTGCGAGCAGGTGGGCGTAAAGCGGCAGCCGCAGGAACCTCCAAACAGGAAGATTTGCGCAGGCGAAAAGAACAGGCGGTAAAGGCGGATGAAAAATAACAGGACGCCTTTGGCGAACTCATTGGCGGCGGCAGGCGCCGGAAATGTGCGATGGCTATGCGTCATTTCTTAAAAGTCCTGCTCGCCGCAGCGTTGTCAAAAAATCTTTTTCAACATCGGCGAAATGTTTGCCGACGATGGAGTTTCGGGCGACCAGGATCAATTCGACGGGTTTTGCAAAATCGTGCTGATGCAGGCGAAAACTCTCGCGCAGAAGGCGGCGGGCGCGAGTGCGCACGACAGCGCCTCCGATTTTTCTG
>DASYZW010000773.1:0-3368 GCA_035945915.1 Verrucomicrobiia bacterium
AAGTCATTAGCGAATTGGTGACGGAAAAAACCGCGCAACGTCCCGTCCACCCGCGACGGCAAGAAGAATTCGTCTGCATCCAGGCCGTAATCTGCCGCGATCAATTTTCCCCGTTTCAGGCTGGTCGCGGCCATGCGCCACCAGGAAGCCGCCGCTGGACTGATTTCTGTAGTAAAATTGTCCGGAAGCACGTCGAGCAAATGCTGCGGTGTTTGATTAAGCGGTTCGTCGTTCCGGGCCAATTCCATTTTTATCCAGGCGAAATGTTCTCCCGCCAATCCCACTCCCCATTCAAACCATTTTTGATTTTTCGCGTCCCATCCCAGCCGGCGAACCGGAAAGGCATCCAGCAATTCATTTGAGAATATGACGCCGCTCATAGGCGAAGCCGCAACGCCATCGAAACCATCGAGCCAATGAATTTTTTCGATGAACGAACCCACCGACTCGCGCTGCCACTGGCGGCGACGCAGGGACGGTTCTAAAATGCAGTAGTCAACCTTTTCATATAAGCCGGGGCGATTGGATCGAAGCCACCCCAGAATGTCAACGGCCAGGCGTCCGTCGTGGGCGCCCGCCTCGACGATTTTCAACTGATCGCCTTGCCCTCTAAGCACCTCGAGCCATTCGGCGAATTGAAACGCCAGCAACTCCCCGAATAGGTTTCCAACGCTCACACTGGTGTAAAAATCTCCGCGCCGGCCGACCGTGTCCCTTTTTGCTTCATAATATCCAAGATTTGGACAATAAAGCGCCAATTCCATGAAGTGCGCGAAGGGCATAACGCCGCTTCGGGCTACAATTTCATCGCGGACAATTTCTGAGAGCGTTTTCCTTCGCATTCGGCACGATATTGGCTATAGAGCGTGATACAAAGAAGGCGAGTATGGCGAAAATAGATGCGTTTTTCAATTTGATGTTTGAGCAGAAGGCGTCAGACCTGCACATGGCGTCTGGCAACCCGCCTATGCTCCGAATCAACGGCGAGTTGCAGCGCGTGGATTACCCACCGCTTGAGAGCGACTCGCTCAAGGCCATGCTCTACGAAATCGCGCCCGATTACAAAATTAAGCAGTTCGAAGAAACCGGCGACGTCGATTTCGGTTATGAGATTCCCAAAATTTCCCGGTTTCGTGTCAATTTCTTCAACCAGCGTAACGGCGTGTCCGCGGTATTCCGGCAGATTCCCAGCCGAGTGCTGTCATTCGAGGATTTCGAAAAGCTCGATGCCCCTCTCCCGGCCGTCTTCAAAAAATTCTGCATGTTGCACCGCGGCCTCGTAGTCGTCACGGGCCCCACCGGTTCCGGTAAATCGACCACGCTCGCAGCGATGGTGGATTATGCGAATAAAAACCGCAAAGATCACATTATCACGATCGAAGACCCGATCGAATTCGTTCATGAGAGCAAGAACTGCCTCGTGAACCATCGTGAAACCGGCGTCCACACCAAGTCGTTTGCTTCTGCATTGCGCGGAGCATTGCGCGAAGACCCGGACATCATTCTCGTCGGTGAAATGCGCGACCTCGAAACCATCGAGCTTGCCATCACCGCGGCTGCCACCGGCCACCTTGTATTCGGCACGCTTCACACCCAGAGCGCGGCCAAGACCGTCGACCGTATCATCGACGTCTTCCCCGCAGACCAGCAAAATAAAGTGCGCCAAACACTTTCCGAGGCTTTAAAAGGGGTCATCGCCCAGACCCTGTTCAAACGCATCGACAAAAAGGGCCGCGTGGCGGCATTCGAAATTCTCGTATTTAATACCGCCGTCGCCAACCTTGTTCGCGAAGGCAAGACCCATCAAATTCAAGGCATGATCCAGGTCGGCAAGAAATTGGGCAATCAGCCCATGGACGACCATATCATGGAACATTTGCGGATGAAACGAATCACTCCGGAAGACGCATACGACAAGGCCCTGGACAAGAAAAAGTTCCGGCCGTTGCTCGCGCATCCGCCGGAAGATGATGAATCAATCTAAATATGCGGAGACCAGAATTGGACCAGATTCTGACGACGATGCTCTCGTCGCAGCCGGAAGTTTCTGATTTAAATTTTACCGTGGACCGGCCACCGCAGGTCGAGGCCTACGGCGAACTCAAACCAGTCGTTTTTGATCCGCCTATCGAAAATCTGACGCCCTTTCAAATCGAGCTCATCGCGCTGAACATCATCGGCGACAACATGTGGCAGATTGAAGACCTGCTCCGTCACGGTTCTTGCGATACTTCCTATGCCCTCAATGATCAGGCGCGCTTTCGCGTAAACGTGTTTTCGCAACGCGGGAATTTCTCCATCGTTTGCCGGCAATTGAACACGGTCATACCGACGCTCGAAAAATTGAAGTTTCCCGACGTTTTCAAAGAAATTCCCAAGGAAAAGACCGGCCTCGTGCTGATCACCGGCGCCACTGGTTCCGGCAAGACCACTACCCTTGCTGCCGTCCTGAACGATATCAATCAGTCCAAGGCGGTCCATATCGTGACGCTGGAAGACCCGGTCGAATACGTGCATTCACATAAGAAAGCTACCTTTAATCAACGTGAACTGGGCGTGGATTTTGATTCGTACGCCAACGGCCTCCGCGCCGCTTTGCGCCAGGCCCCCAAAGTGATTCTCGTCGGCGAAATGCGCGACCGCGAAACAGTCAAGATCGCCCTGAGTGCCGCTGAAACCGGGCATCTGGTTCTAAGCACCCTGCACACAATCAATGCCGGCGAAACCATCAATCGTGTGCTGGGTATGTTCGATCCCGAAGAACAGGAACAGGTGCGGGTTCGTCTTTCTGATACCTTGCGCTGGATCGTCAGTCAGCGGCTGGCCCCCAAGGTCGGCGGCGGCCGTTTGGCTTTGCTCGAAATTATGGGTTCAAACCTCCGCACCCAGGAATCCATCCGCATGGGCGAAGCCGAAGGCAAAACCTTTTACGAAATTACCGAAGCCAGTTACACCTACGGTTGGCGAACGTTCGATAACGCCTGTCTAGAGGCCTACGACCAGGGAATCATCACCGAGGAAACTGCCCTGTTATATTGCTCAAAACGCAGCGTAGTCGCTCGCGGCATTGATAATATCAAGAAACAGCGCGGAGAGCTGACCGCCACCGCCGGTTCGCTCCGCATGAAAGGCAATGAAAATGCCGCCCCCGTCGGCCTCAAATTAAAAGTCTAGGAAAGAATAGAATATGGAAAACGCATTCGATTTCATCAGCACCGGCGATAAACCAGCCCTGATTGCCTTTTCCACGCCCGAATGGCTTGAAACCGCCAAAACCACCCTGGGGGAACTCGGCTACAAAGTTCACACCGCGGCGACTCACAGCGATTTTCTGACGCGCTTTACCCAGGTCCAATATCAGGTTGTCG
>DASYZW010000774.1:0-9353 GCA_035945915.1 Verrucomicrobiia bacterium
GCTCTAGTCCCGGCGTGGAGAGGCTTGTTCAATAGTTGTTGGCGTATTCGCAGCCTACGCCGCGAAAACCGTCCTGCTAATTAATGTCTGTGCGAAATGCGATTTTTGATTGACGAGAGTCCGCTTGGTGTGTATATACACAAAATGGCAAATGAGAAAGACCTCTCGCGCCTGGAAAATTGCGTCTGCTCCAACTTGCGCGTCGTGACGCGGGTGATGACGCGGTACTTCGATGCCGAAGTTCGGCGCATGGGGGTGCGCCCGACGCAGACTCCAATCCTCGGCGCGTTAAGCGCCAGAAACTGGAGCATGTCGGAGCTGAGCGAATGGCTGGGCATGGAGCGCACTACTTTGGTTCGAAATCTTCGGCCCCTGGAACGCGAAGGGCTGATCAAATCAAACGGCGGCAGCCGCGGCGGTTATGTGGAACTGGCAATCACCCAGAAAGGGCGGAAGAAGCTGGCCGGAATATTTCCGGCCTGGCGCGCGGCCCAGGACAAAGTCGTGGGGATCTTGGGGAAGGACCGATGGAGCAATATCATTCGTGATCTTGAATCGGTCGCTGAAGCGCTTAAAAGCCAACAGATTGGATGACCGCGGACTTTTTTTCGGTTGGTATGTGTATATACACAAATCCGGCCGGTCAAACAAAAACCAGTGAACAAAAAATGAAAGGATACGTGGATGAATATGAAAATAGAAAATCTGGGAAGCCTCGATAATGCCGGGGCTTCGGAAGCCGGCGAAAATCGTCCGGGTATGAAACAACTCGTTGCCTTCGCCCTGGCCGCCTGGCTTGGAACAGTCTTGTTCCTCGGCGGCAAAGGCGCATTCGTGGGAGCGCCGGGGTCGCCGCCGCTGCCGATTTTTTTCGGATTGGCAATCCCGTTGGCCGTGTATTTCGCGGCGTACCGGGGATGGACCAAATTCCGGGAATTCCTCCTCCGGGCCGACCTTCGATTCGTCGCAACAGTGCAGGCCTGGCGATGGGCCGGCCTTGGTTTCCTCACACTCTACGCGCAAGGTGTTCTTCCCGCGCTGTTTGCTTTACCGGCGGGCCTCGGGGACATGGCGGTCGGATTCACCGCACCGTGGATCGTGCTCGGATTGGTTCGCCGCCAATCATTTGCGGCGAGCAGGCGCTTTGTGGCTTGGAATCTCCTCGGTATCCTTGACCTTGTCGTCGCCGTGTCCCTGGGAACAATTTGTTCAGGCTTCATTCCCGGGTTGACCGCCATCACAACCAGTCCAATGGCGCGTTTACCCCTGCTGCTTATTCCGGGATATTTGGTGCCGCTTTTCATCATGTTGCATTTCACCGCCCTGGCGCAGGCGCGGCGATCGGCCAAAACATTCGCGCCGATGGCAAAGGCGCTTTAAACGTCCGGCGCCTGGTCGACCAGGTTAAAGCGCTGGCGTGACGTTTCGCCCCCGCGCTTTTACCGCACGGCTACAATTGTTTCGGGTGACGAAAAAGCGCGGCGCTACCAGGCGCCAACAGTGATAGCAAGCGTCCCGCCATAAACTGTGATATATTCTTTTGTATCGGGGCGTTCGCTCCAAAGGACGGGAAGGCATTGCGGACACCGATGAATGATCTTTAACAGTGGCAGGCAAACAGCGTGATCGGCTCCGCGATGATTTTGTATCGGGCAGAACCGCAGATACAGCCCCCGTGGGAATTGTTGAACACTTTTCATTATTTGCCTGCCAAGTATGAGTTATTAGATTCTTCGGAATATCTTTTCTCGCAAAATCGCCTGGCGCAAGGCTCAACTGAGAAATCGATAATGGTCATTGTGTCGCAACCCGCGTCATTTAATTTGGATCATACCATTGACCTCGCCCGCTTGCATTCTTAGCATTAATTACAAAAGTGAAGTTCGATTAACTGTTGGCATGGCCGGCCTAACTAAAAAAGGTATTCTGGACCACAAGGGCGACTTTCCGAATACAGGCATAGACTATTCTCACCCGAAATATGTCAAGAGCCTGGACGGGATGCGGGGCATCCTGATTTTGCTGGTTTTGCAGGACCACCTGGACATTTTGAGGCATAGTGCGGGCTTCATAGCGGTAAACTGTTTTTTTGTCTTGAGCGGCTTTTTGATTACGTGGCTTTTAATTTCCGAATGGGACGATTCAAGGACGATTAGGCTCAAACATTTTTATTTTCGCAGGGCGCTTCGGTTGTTCCCGGCTCTTTTTACGATGCTCGCGTTTTTTGGCCTTTATACCTGCTTAGTGAATCCGGCAAACCGGGTCGCGAAGGATTTTCATTATATATTTGAGGCGCTATTTTATTTTACCAATTGGGCGCAAATTTGGGAGTTTGGCCAGAGAAATTATCTTTCTCATACGTGGTCATTATCCATTGAAGAGCAGTATTATCTCATTTGGGCGCCAATACTTCTTCTGTTGCTGCGGCGAACCGCATCGAAAACTTCATTGTTGTGGTGGACAGTGCTGGCAACCCTTTGTTTTGTAATCGTTAGGGCGCTTGTCGTCTATTTCGGTGACCCGGGATGGGATGGGTTCTGGCGATTTTCACGAGGTTTGGATACGCGGGCGGATTGTCTCCTTGTCGGTTGTGCCGCGGGCATCATCATATCAGGCCAATTATTGCCGCGCCGCCGATGGCTGGAATGGGCGCTATCCCTGGCTGCGGCGATTTCTTGCGGTGGATTGATTTGGCTTGCCGAGCACGATCTCTACGATCACTGGATGTATTACCTGGGCTGGTTTTTGGCTTCACTCTTTACCGCGATTATCATTGTGCATTTGGTTTACTCACCAAAAGGCGTTCTCCATTGGATTTTGGAAACTCCTCCGTTGGTTTATATCGGAATTATTTCATATGGACTCTACATTTGGCATGTTCCAATTTTTAATATAATCCATGAGCATTATCCGGCCCATTGGCGGGTCGTCGCTGTTCCAGTATCTGTCGCAGCAACCCTCGTTTCCTATTATCTGGTGGAACGTCCGTGCCTTCGCTTAAAAAAGCAACTTAATCAACCCGGGAAGAGCGCAAGGGTGGCTGATGCCCCGGTGCCTGGCCTCAAATGATCATTGAATCGCTTGCCATTAGAAGACTTGAATATGAAATCGTTGGGACTATCACTTGGACTTTTGTTGCTAATGCTTTTTATTGCTGCGTCCAGGGCCGACAACCCGGCTAATTCGCCCATCACGGTCGTCAGTTACTATTTTGGTAATTATCATCCTGGCGACCCGCGCAACGTGAAAATCAAGGGTCCGGATTGGTCCGAATGGGTGCTGGTCAAAAACGCCAGGCCGCGTTTCCCCGGACACCGGCAGCCGCATGTCCCGTTATGGGGCTGCCAGGACGAATCCGATCCGACGGTAATGGCAAACAAAATCAACGCCGCCGCCGACCATGGCATCAGCGCCTTTATTTTCGATTGGTATTATTACAACGACGGTCCGTTTCTTGAAGCAACCGTCGATCGCGGCTTTCTGGAGGCGACGAACAACAATCGAATCAAGTTTGCCTTCATGTGGGCAAACCACGACTGGACGGACATTCATCCCTATCATCGGGGCGATTCCAGGAAGGTCTTGTATCCCGGTCGCGTCACGCCGGAAACCTTTTCGAAAATCTGTGACCTTCTGATCAAAGGCTATTTCTCGCGCCCCAATTATTGGAACATTGACGGCAAGCCATATTTCTCATTTTACGACCTGCAAAATCTCCTGGACAATTTTGGTTCAGTGAAGGCCACGCGCGCGGCGCTGGACGCATTCCGCGCGAAAGCGGTTGCCGCCGGCCTGAAGGGCCTGCACCTGAATGCTGTCGTCTGGGGCCGCACGATTTTACCCACGGAAAAAACCGTGGCGGATCCGGTCAAACTGGTGCGGGACCTGGGATTTGATTCCGTCACCTCATACGTTTGGATTCATTATGTGGGCCTGCCCGATCAGCAGACGGACTACAACTATGTTCGCGACAGATATTTCGATTATTGGGCGCAGGCGGCGACAAATTTCGGCGTGCCTTACATCCCAAACGTGACCATGGGTTGGGATCCCAGTCCGCGCGCCGACCAGTCCCAAACTTTCGATAATTCCTGTTATCCGTTTATGAACACCATTAAGGACAACACTCCGGCAAATTTTTGCGCCGCTTTGGAAATGGCCCGGCAACGCCTGCTCGCCCGGACCAACGGCCTGCGCATCCTCAACTTGAATTGCTGGAACGAATGGACCGAAGGCAGCTACCTGGAACCTGATACGGTTCACGGGATGGCGTATCTTGACGCAGTGAAACAGGTTTTTGGATCAAAACAATAGGCGTGGTCGCGCGCTTTTGCTTGATCGAATTAGCGAAGGACCTAAAGACCACCTCTTTTTCAGACCGGACCATCATCTATTTAGATGATGCGGTTTTCACCACATCAGGGCATATACGGATTTCTCCAGATAACTTAAATTGGCGGGGTTCCACTATAACGCATAAAGAAAGCCGCCCAGTCACTTGGATTATTGCCTATGAAAAATGCATTCAGAATGAATAAAGTATTCTTTTCCCTCATCGTCGCAGGTTCACTGCCCTTAATCAACCAGTCGGTATCCGCGCAGACTTATCTTACCGATGATTTTGTGGTTAATCCCGGCGATGCAGGGAACGACGCAAATCTTGATATTACAAACGGACGGCAGGGCGGCCTTGACGCGGTATCCGATTACGTCAACTTCGATCAGGGAAACGCGTGGAACCATCAGATGGGAAGCACCACGGATGTTGGTCAACCTGCCAGCGTCGGCGTCAATTATCTGCTTCTGGCGCAATATGGGGCGGTTCAAAACAACCTCAATCTGAGTACGACTGCTACCGGACCTCTGGCAATCGGCTTTGATATGTATGTGACCGGCGCTTCCGGGGCATCGACCTATTGGGGATCGTTTACGTTGCAAGCCGCCGGGACGTATCCTTTTCCCGTGGTTAATGGTGGCGAATTCGGCTTTTTGAAACGGAAAAATGGCGGGATGCAAGTGTTTGACGGCGGCGGCAATATAGCGCCGACCTGGGACACCGCCGGTTTTGCCACGAACTCCTATTTTACATTGATCTTTTCGGATTCGGCGGGAACCGGCTCTGCCTTCAACGGAAATGGTTCGCAAGTGACGATTAAGAATGGCGTCTACACGTTGGGGACATTCAGTTTGCCTCAGTTGAACACCACCAATATTGAACTGGGTTTCCGTTCGGATGATGAAGGGGATCCGGCGAATCTGCTGATTTTGGGCATAGACAACCTTTCGGTTGCCTCTTCGGTCCCGGCCGCATGGCTGCCGATTGTGGTTAACGACACTTCGCCGGCCACGGTGGCCGTGGGGAGCAATGCTGTCTTCACCGCTTCCGTCAGCAATCTGCCGCCGGTCAGCCTTCAATGGCAGCAGATCGTCAGCGGATCGCCCGCCGTCACAAACAATATCAACACCGGCGTCGTCAATGTAACCAACAATGGCGTGGTGATCTCGACGTTGTCGATCAACAATGCGCAACTGACCAATGCCGGTTCATACCGGCTGGAAGCCATCAACGCAACAAACAGCGCGGCAGTGGTATTTACTACGGCCTCTTCCCTGACCGTTGTTCCGACAATTACCTGGTATCCGACAGGAACTGGAAATGGGGTCTTTTCAACTGACTCGGTTCTTGGTTTCGCGGGTTCCGTTGCCAACGAGGTTTATGGCGTCGATTTTGGCGGTTCTGGAAGTGTTACAACCGGAAACGGCTACACCTTTAACGACTATGCCTCTTCCGGGAATATGACGATCGCGAATCTCGCCGGTTTAAGCATCTTTGCGGGCTTTGAGGGCGGGAGCGTTACCACCGGCGACCCCGGCTTGGACACCATCTTGAATTATGGCGTTACCGGCTCTTCGGCGTGTACCGCCACCTTGAATAACCTGACTGTGGGACAGGCTTATACCGTCCTCATTCTGATGGATGATAATCGCACCAGCGGCGCCAGCGGGCCGAATTTTGACGTCACCGATGGTTTGACAATCAGCCCGTCGCAGGCCTTCGCCTTCCCCAATGGCGCGCCGGCGGTTGGTGGTTATATCATGGGAACATTTACCGCCGTGTCGACGAACCAGCCATTGACGGTGTTACAAAATGGCAACGCCCAGTACGTCGCCATACTTTTGGAAAAGGGCACCGCGCCCGCTCCGGTCGTAGGTCCGACGATAACCCAGGATGTTACTCCGCTGGTGTCAAAATTGAGCCCGGCAGCCCCGGTAACCCTGACCGTCACCGCCACTGGTTCCCCGCCCTTGTCCTATCAGTGGTCCAATCAGAACGGCCTGATCAGCGGCGCCACCAACGCCAGTTACACGTTCAATGCCCCGGTCGGCCCCGATTCTTACGATACCAACTCGTATTATTGCGCAGTGACAAATGCCGCGGGCAGCGCCGTCAGCTCGACGGGGGAAGTCATCGTTTCAACGAACATCGTCAACGTTTATAATTTTGCCTTCGAAGATGGAACCTATGGCAGCGGCAACCTGGTGTTCCCGGTGCGCTGGACGGCGTTTAATAACAACAATTTTAGCACCGTGGCCAACAACAGTTATAACGTCCCCATACCGGATGGCAGCGACCTGTACGCGCAGGGCGATTTTTACGCGGTTAATGAAGGGCCCAGCGATCCTACCGGCGGCATTTATCAGGATACCGGTCCATTGCTGCCCAACACCACTTATACACTCACCGTGGCAATCGGGGAACGGGCCGATTTCACTCCCGGAACTCTCGGTTCGCCGGGAATCATTTCACTCATCAACGGCGCCGATAATACGGGAACCGTATTGGCCAGCACAAACGGGGTGCCGAACACGTCCGATACCTGGCAGGACTATTCCGTCAGCTTCAGCACCGGGCCGACGGTCAGCGGGGATTTAACCGTTGAGCTTTCCGTCGCTGGCGCTTCAACGTACCAGGCGAATTTCGCCAATGTGCGCCTCACCAAAGCGCCCGGACCCTCGGTTATCGCGCCGACCCTGCAGACGGACATCAGCCCGCTGGAATCAGAATTAACCACGGGAACGCCGGTTACCTTCACCGTTGCTGCCACCGGTTATCCTCTGGCGTATCAATGGTATAACCAAAACGGCGCCATCAGCGGCGCGATCACCAACAGCTATTCGTTTGCTTCATTGACGGGCACCAACTTGTATTATGTGATCGTTACCAACACCGCCGGCGCCATCACGAGTTCCATCGCGTCTGTGGTGAGTTCTCCCAATATCGTGACCGTCAATAATTATGGATTTCAAAATCAGATTCTTTCTCCCGGAGAGACCTATCCTCCCGGCGGCGGAACCGCGCCCACTGGCTGGACTGGCTTCAATGTCGGTTCAGGCGGTGGCTACGATTACGGCATCACTTATGCAAGCGGGGGGGATTTTACCGATCCACTGACTGCCCCGGCGAGCGGGAACAATTATCTTTGGGTCAACCGATTCAACGGAAATGGAACCCAGGTTGCCGGAGTTTACCAGAATGTAGGCGCCCTTCTCCCCAATACGGCCTATACTCTCACTGTGGCAATCGGACAGCGGGCGAATACGGGCCCAAACGGGTCCTGGTCACCGGGAATTATTTCGCTCCTGAATGGCAATGATAACACCGGCACGGTATTGGCCACCGGCGGAGGACTTCCGGGCACGCCCGATAGCTGGCAAAATTACACCGCGAGTTTTACGACGGGACCGTCCGTCAGCGGCAACCTGGTTATTGAGCTATCTGTTCTGGACGCTCCTTCGATTCAAGCGGACTTCAGCAACGTGGAACTGACCCAGGTGCCGGTGTTTGTATTCAATCCTCCGGTTGTTTCGAGCGGAAAGCTTGTCCTGACGGCTACCGGCGGGATGGCGAACAGCCCCTATACTCTGTTGACGGCGACAAATCTCCTTGGGCCCTGGACGACGAATAGCGTTGGCACAACCAGCAGCACCGGGACTCTCTCGAACGCGATTCCAATAAGCACAGCCTCACCGGCCGCCTTCTTCCGGTATCGGATGCCCTGAACCCGGGGGGTGTGAAATGCTGCGGATATCACTGCCCGGGGATGCGGTTCGTCCTCGGGCGATTTTGTTAAAAGCATTCGGAGTTTGAGGCGCGGTTGAGATCGCGGGTTATTAAAAGTGGTAAAATGAAAATTTTGAGATCAGCTAAAGCGGCAAAGCCGGCATTCACTTTGATCGAACTGTTGGTGGTCATCGCGATTATCGCCATTCTGGCCGCAATTCTGTTGCCCGTTTTGAGCCTGGCCAGGGAAAGAGCCATGCGGACACAGTGCCTGAGCAATATCCGCCAGGTTGGCATCGGTTGCCTCATGTACGCCGAAGAAAATCAGGACAAATTCTTCCCCCCGCTGCCGGGTTTTAACCAGTTAGGCATTGATATCTCAATGCTCCCGACGTTGCAGGGTTATGGCATGGTGCTGAAAACCAATGCATCGAGCTTAAATAATATCTGGAGTTGTCCGGAGCGAAATTATTTGCCGCGCCAGGACCCCTCCACTCCAAATGAAATCGCCATCGGTTATCAATATTTTGGCGGGGTAACTTCCTGGATAAATCCCGCCGGCACAATTGTCAATCCACCCAGTCCCGTAAAGTTGACCTCGTCCAAGGCGCGCTGGTGCCTGGCGGCGGAGGCCAACGCCAAGTTTATCACGGCGGATACCGCCTTATCCGGGGCCGACATCGGGTGGGGAGCAGACGGCTACGTGCCGGGCCAGCCAATCCGAGTTCCGCATCCATCCCGCGCCTCCGTCTGTCCGGCCGGCGGCAATATCCTGTTTGTGGATGGTTCGGCAGGATGGATCAAGTTTCAAAACATGTATTTCATGAATACCTGGAATGCGAGCTTAGCCAGGATTTTCGCCTATCAGGAAGACTGGGGCAATCTCACAGCCGCTCAATTAAGCAAAATGAGGCCGCTGTCGACGGATTTTCAGTGAGGCTTCGATTGCCAGGCATTTCTATCTATGAAGTTTATCAGAGTGGCGAGTTGTATCCTGAGTTGCTCCGGGGTGATTTTTTTGATGGAGGGTTTTGCGTCCGCCGCACTCCTCCCGGTCAATCTGTGTTGTGAATCAAAAGCCAGTCCCGTGGGACTGAGCGAGCCGAGCCCGAGGCTAAGCTGGCAGGAAGTCGATACCATTCCCGGCGAGCGCGGACAATTTCAAACTGCCTGCGAAATACAAGTCGCCAGCTCGTTGCAATTATTAACCAATAATCAGCCGGACTTGTGGGACACCGGTGAAATGCCGGCCAATCAAACGTCGCAGATCGCCTATGCCGGTTCCGCCCTC
>DASYZW010000775.1:0-4343 GCA_035945915.1 Verrucomicrobiia bacterium
ACATGGCCGAATGCCGTGTTCTCGATGCCCAACGTCTGCACCAGCCCGTCCGCGCCGCGAATGAGGAATTCGCAGCATCCGAAGGCAACCATGGCCTGGCGCCATCCGAGTCTGCCGACGACCCGGAGCAGCAGGGGGTATAGGAGATACAATTGCGCCTCGACCGCCAGGCTCCAAAAGGATCCGACAATTCCCGTGAATGTGGATTGGTTGAAGTTATGAACCAGGAACAGATGCGCCGCCAATTGCTTCCAAATCGGAGAGCTATGGAGATCCAGCCGGGAATTTGTGGTGAGAAAAAGCACTGCGAGAACCATCGTTGCGATGTAGGCGGGGTAAATGCGCCAGAATCGCCTGATCCAGAACCCGCGCCAGTCTTTGCCCTGCTGCTGGAAACTCAAATGGATGCAAAAGCCGCTGACGACAAAGAAAATGGCCACGCCCGCCTGGCCAAAGCTGAAAGGCAGAAGACAAAGAAACGAGACCGGCACATGAAAGCCCCGGATCCAGCCGTGCCAGGGGAGGTCATCGTAGCCAAATGTTGAACCCAGGGTATGAAACAACAGCACCGAAAGAATGGCCGCGGCGCGGACATAATCCAACAGCGCTAAATGTTTCCGGGAATTGCTCATTTTCGGGCTGCTTAAGCTTAAACAGAATGAACCGAAAATACAGGACAAACTTTTACAAGCGCGGGTGGGATACCCAAATCATCCGGCGGGAATCGCCGGGCACTATTTTTAGGCTTCATCCTTTTTGAGCTTTAACTATCATCTTTTTGGTGACTCCAACATTCCCAAAGCCGGTTTTGAAGTTTCTGATTTGCGTTTTTCTGGCCGCGATTACGTTTGCCGTTTATGCCGGAGTTAGTCGCTGCTCGTTCATTGCGTTGGATGATTGGGTCTATGTGGTTGACAATCCAAATATCCGGAACGGGTTTTCCTGGAGTTCGATCAAATGGGCATTGGACAGCGTCTATGCGGGCTATTGGATTCCCGTCACCTGGCTGGTCCATATCGCCGATTGCCAGTTCTACGGTCTCCATCCGGGTGGCCATCATGTCACGAATCTGATCTTTCACATTGCAAATACCGTCCTGCTTTTTCTCCTGCTTGAGAAATTGACAACCCGGCTTTGGCCTTCCGCCTTCGTGGCCCTGTTGTTTGGGATTCATCCGATGCACGTCGAATCCGTCGCCTGGGTTGCCGAGCTCAAAGACGTTCTCAGTTCGTTTTTCTTCCTTTTAACTTTGCTGGCCTACACGGCGTATGCCCGGCGGAGCAAATTCATTCCGCAATCGGAAAGCGGCAATGCGAAACCCGCATCGGGGCAGAATGTGACGTCTTCGAAAATAAAACCGCCTCGAGACCTCAGGGGGCAGGTGGTTGGAACGGGCGCCGCTTTGGAAAGCGACGCTACGATGCCATCCTCTACCCTTTATCCTCGTTCCCGGTGGCTTGCCTACTCCGCCGCCCTGTTTGCGTTTGTCTTGGGATTGATGGCCAAACCCATGCTCGTGACCTTGCCGTTTGTCCTCCTGTTGCTGGACTTCTGGCCGCTCAAGCGCTTCAACGTGCCTGCCCTCCGTAGCCTTAGCGAAGGACGGCCAAAACAAGATTCCGCAACGCTTCAACGCTTGTTCTTCGAGAAGCTCCCTTTCTTCCTCCTGGCCGCCTTTTTCAGTTATGTCACGTTTCTCGCGGAACGGCTCGCCGGAGCCGTCAAGCCCACCGGCGAATTTTCAGTGGCCGATCGCTTCGGCCATGTCCCGGTTTCGTTCGTATGGTACCTTGCGAAATTCTTTTGGCCGGCAAATCTCTCAGTTCTGTACATGTGGCACAAAGGCACTACTTCGGATTTAGAAATCATGTGGGCGTCGCTTCTGCTTTTGGGCATGTCCGCGTTTGCCTTGTTTCGCGCCCGCGCAAATCCGTGTTTACTTGTCGGCTGGCTTTGGTTTCTGGGCATGTTGTTCCCGGTGATTGGAATCGTCCAGGCCGGCGATCAGGCATACGCTGACCGTTTCGCATACCTGCCCTATATCGGTCTTTCGATCATTATCGCCTGGGGCATTCCCGAGGTGCTGGCCAAAGTCCCATCGCGCGGCGTCATTTTATGGACCAGCGTCGCCGTCATCGGGGTCGCATGTTGCTGGCGGACCGTTGTGGAGCTCGGTTACTGGAAAGACGGTCTTACGCTGTTAAACCGGGCAGTCGCGCTGGATCCAAAAAATGAAATGGCCTGGGGCGCCATGGGGTTTGAATATGAGGTACAGGGAAACTACGCCAAAGCCTTGGACTGCGAACGACGCGCCCTTTCTGTAAACAACCGCTTCTATCTGGCGTGGAATTACCTCGCTCATTTGCTCGCGCGCGAAAAGGACTACGCAGGCGCAGAAAATGCCTATCAAACCGCTCTGTCATTTATGTGGTTTAGAGAGGACCGCATCGATGGTTTTAACCGGCTCGGCGATACATTCGAATCCGACCAAAAATACGCCCTGGCCGCCGCCGCGTATCAGAATTCCCTCGCTCTCGATTCAAACCAGGCTGATACCGAAGGCAAATTAGGTCAATGCCTGCTGAAAGCCCAACAACCGGATTCCGCTGCCGCTGCCTTTCAAAGGGCCATTGCTTTGCAACCGGATAATCCAAACGCCTATGTTGGTCTGGGTATGATCTCCCAGGGTCAAGGGCTGGATTCGGACGCTGTCGCGGACTATCGCGCCGCCCTCAAAGCTGACCCCGACACGGTTCTGGCTCTTAACAATTTAGCATGGATTCTGGCCGCCGATTCTGATCCCGCATTGCGGAACGGTTCTGAAGCAGTCTCCCTTGCTGAACACGCCTGTCAACTAACGCATTATCACCAGCCTGTTTTGATTGGGACCCTGGCTGCTGCCTATGCTGAAGCCGGCCAGTTCGACAAGGCCGTTGCCACTGCCCAAAAAGCCCACGATATCGCCCTCGCCCAGGGCGATCAGCATCGGGCTGATCGAAATATGGAATTAATGAAGCTTTATAAAGCCCATAAGGCATTTCATATGGGGCCGGATTAATGCCGGCAAAAACCGTGAATCAATAAGTTTACTTGGAAGTATCCGTATAAGTCTGATGATTCGTAAACAACTGCAGCAAATCCGCGTCCGCATTGAATAATTGCGTTTGTCCGGTTTCCTGCGCCAGGCCTCCGGCTTTTTGGATGGTCGCCACCGCATCGTCAAATTGTCCCACGTCCGCGTAAGCGGCCGCAAGGGTTGTCAGGTATCGTGCGGATCCATCGTGCGTCAATTCGCAGGCCTTTTCGGCCAGCTTTACTGCGGTCTCCCCGTCACGCACTGTTTTGTCCGGGCAAGTGCAGAGAAGCCAGGCCAGGTTGTTCAGCGAATCCGGCTGATTCGGCTTAATTTTCACGGCCGTTTCCAGGCACGCTTTCGCTTCCTTGTAATGTCCGCCCTTGTTAAAAAGAATTGCCAAATAAAAGTTGGGCCAGAAATTTTCATCATCAGGGCCCCTTGCAATCGCAATACGGTAGTGGACGGCCGCTTGCCTCAAAAGCCCTTTATGTTCGAATCCCTTTGCCAGTGGAAATTCTGCCAGGGAATTGTTTCGGGTTACGGCAATGGTGTGCGTGAATAGCGCAATATTGTCCCGCCAATCTGGCAATTCCCGCGACGTGAGAACCAGGCAGACCAATAAGATGGCTGCGGTTGCCGCTCCTGCTGTCCATTTGAGAATTGAATTCGTTCGAACCCAATCGGACACCAGCCAAACCAGTGCGATGACAAGGCCGATCATCGGAAGGTATGTGTAACGATCCGCCATGCCTTGCAGGCCTAGCTGCACAAGGCCAACGACCGGCACTAACGTCCCCAGAAACCAAAACCATCCGACCGCAAGGTACGGTCGGCGGGGAAGCTGCAGAAGGCACAGCGCCGAAATCGCCAGCAGGAGCAACGCGCATAGCCACACCTGAACGGGATCAAAACTGCCGGGAAAGGGATAGATAATTGCGAGACCCGTGGGCCAGAATATTTTGCCCAGATAGCCCGCGTAGCTGCAAATCACATTTTCCATCCGTAATCCAATCCCGACTTGATGAAATGAAGCCAGGGCGTCATGCGCACTTTGGATGCGGAAGGTAATGACGCAAAAAACTGCTGATACGATGAAAAACGGCAGTTTTTCCGCAACAAGACGTTGAATCGGCGCCCCTTCCCCGCCGCCCATTGCCGACGGACGTTTCGAAAGTTCGGCCGATAATCCTGCCCCCCCTGCGGGAGAGGGCAGGGGCGAGGTCCGCCATGGAACGTTAAGCCGTCTTAATGGCCAGAGGTCCAGGAG